>DASQPM010000361.1:0-9156 GCA_035643935.1 Pyrinomonadaceae bacterium
CACTGCGCGCGAGCAGATGCAACTTTATCCGCTCGACACTTTCGCTTACGAATTTCCCGGCAAAGAAATAAAAATCGATTTCGAGATCACCGAGTTCACAGCAATCTGCCCGTTTTCCGACTTTCCGGATTTCGCCACCATCCGTCTCGAGTATGTTCCCAACGAACGTTGCGTCGAGTTGAAGAGCTTGAAGCTTTACATCAATTCATTTCGCAACATAAAGATTTTTCACGAGCACGTCATCAACGTGATCCTCGACGACTTTGTGCGCGCGTGCGATCCGTTGAGCGTCGAGATTGAAGGCGACTTTCACGTGCGCGGAAATATCAAGACGGTGGTGCGAGCGAGCTATAAGAAACAGTAAGCGGTGAGCAGTAAGCGGTGAGCAGTGAGCAGCATAATCGAGACAGATGGTTATCGCTGGGCAGACTTAAATCCGAAATCCGATTTCTGCTCACTGCTTACTGCTTACCGCTCACTAATTGATGCATGACCTTCACAACCATCTCCATCATCGCCGGCATTATTCTGCTGGCGATTTTCTTTCTGATTGCCAGACTCGCCATTCGTTGGGCGGTGCGCCTGACAATCGTTGGCGTAATCCTGATGGCGTTGATTGGCGTGGGAATCTTCTGGTGGTGGGGCAACCGTCTCGCTGCGCCGGCGCCAGGGTCAAATCATCAACGTGCCGCCCCAGCTAAACGAACCCCTTCTCGCTGAGCTTAAATGGGAAAAACAGACACCGATGACGAGGCTGACGTTTTTGTCGCGGAAGTGGCCCCGCTCGAGTCAGGCGGAATCATTGGGCTGTGGTCTCGTTATCGACTGCTGCCGCGCAATGTCTTTGCCATCAGCCTGGTCAGTCTGCTAAACGACGCCTCCAGCGAGATCATTTATCCACTGCTGCCAATCTTTTTGTCGTTAACTCTCGGCGCTTCACCCGGAGTTGTTGGACTGATTGAAGGAGCAGCGGAATCAATTTCGAGTTTGCTAAAGCTCTTTGCTGGTTATTTCAGCGATCGCCAGGGCAAGCGGAAAAGCTTTGTCGTTTTCGGATATGTCTTATCGAGCTTCGTGCGACCGGTGCTGGCATTTGCCGTGAACTGGTACGAAGTGCTGGCAATTCGCTTGAGCGATCGCGTAGGCAAGGGAATTCGCAGCGCGCCGCGCGACGCAATGATCGCGGACACAGTGCGTGTTGAAGAGCGCGGCCTGGCATTCGGATTTCACCGTGCCATGGACCACACCGGCGCCGTCGCCGGACCGCTGCTTGGTTACTTGCTCGTCTTGCTGTTCGCCGTCGATCGCAACTTGCCGACTGCCGGGGAGTTTAAGAAGATCTTTCTCGCGGCTTCAATTCCCGCCATGGCAGCGGTGGCCGTGGCGGCGTTTTACGTTCGTGAAGTCAAACACAAGCGCCGGACAGATGATGTGGTCGTGCCGGCTCCAGTAAAGCTTTCACTGCAAGGCTTCGACTCCAATTTCAAACGCTTTCTATTTATAGTTGCGCTCTTTACGCTGTCCAATTCGTCCGATGCTTTTCTGTTGTTGCGCGCGCGCATGGCCGGCGTTTCGGTAGTTGCCATTCCACTGCTGTGGGCCACGCTGCATGTAAGCAAAGTCATTAGCTCGCTTTTCGGCGGCGACCTGTCCGACCGGCTTGGCCGGCGCCGCTTAATAGTTTCGGGATGGATTCTTTACGCGGCGGTCTACGCAGGATTTGCTTTCGTGTCCAACGCATGGTCTGTATGGATACTGTTTATCATCTATGGCATTTATTTTGGTTTTGCGGAAGGCGCCGAGAAAGCCCTGGTCGCGGATCTGGTAGCACCGGAAAAGCGGGGCACGGCTTTCGGCCTCTACAATCTCGCGTTTGGCGTCACTGTATTGCCGGCGTCGCTGTTGATGGGCGCTTTGTGGGATTGGCGTGGGCCGCAGACCGCTTTCATAGTAAGCGCGCTGCTGGGTTCGACGGCGGCGGTTTTGCTTCTGCTATTAGTGAGAACGCGAACCTCAACTCAAGTGGCTTAGAACAAAATGTCCGATAAACTTTAAGTTTGTCGCGGCGTTACGACAAGCTAGAGCTTATCTGACATCAAACTAGATGGGTTGCCGACGAATGCACATCAAACAGTTTTGGGTTAACATAGAGGCGAGCTTTTGCCGTGAAAACCGATGATTTAGGGGCCTTTTCCCTGGCTTGCCAGCGCCTGGCTCGGCAAGAATTCCAAACACTGAAACCGCAAATCTTTATGCAGTTTTCTTCCATCGAAGACGCCGTTGCTGAAATACGCGAAGGGCGCATGGTGATCATCGTTGACGATGAGGATCGCGAAAACGAAGGCGACCTCGTTTGCGCCGCCGAAAAAGCGACGCCGGAGATCGTCAACTTCATGGCACGACACGCGCGTGGCCTGATCTGCCTGCCGCTAACCGAAGAGCGCTGTGATGAGTTGCACTTGACGACGCAGGTCGCGGACAACACGTCATACCTCGGCACTGCGTTCACCGTTTCCATCGACGCGCGCAAAGGTGTAACTACCGGAATCTCCGCTGCGGATAGGGCCACCACCATTCAGGCCGCTGTCGATCCGCAAACTCGACCCCAGGATTTGGCGCGACCGGGCCATGTGTTTCCCTTACGCGCGAAAAAAGGTGGCGTGCTTGTTCGTCCCGGCCAGACTGAAGCCAGCGTTGACATCGCGCGCCTGGCCGGACTCTACCCCGCCGGCGTCATCTGCGAAATCATGAATGAGGATGGTACCATGTCGCGGCTGCCGGAGCTTGCAGAGTTTGCAACACGTCATCATCTGAAAATGATCACTGTTGCCGACCTGGTGCGTTATCGCATTAGTAAAGAGACGTTAGTCAAACGAGCGGTGGAAACTGATCTACCAACGGTATATGGCCGGTTCCAGGCGATCGCGTTCGAAAATGTCATTAATGGCGACGTGCATCTGGCGATGGTGATGGGAAACGTAAGGACCGAGGAGCCTGTCCTGGTGCGAGTGCACACTGAGAACGTTACCTGCGACATGTTTGGTTCACTGATCGACGATACTGGTTTTCAGTTGCACACCGCGCTGGAAAAGATTGCCGCCGCCAGGCGAGGAGTAGTCCTTTATCTCCGCCAGCGTGAACACAGCCTTGATCTGGTAAATCAATTGCGCACCTACGCGGTTATGCAGCAACGCGAGGTCGGCAAGCGTGAGGCAAGTCTGGAAACGGGTTATGGCGCGGACCGAGACTACGGCGTGGGTGCGCAAATACTTCATGACCTGGGCCTGCGTCGTATACTATTGCTGACGAATCATCCCCCAAAAGTAGCAGCTCTGGAAGGTTTTGCGCTCGAAGTGGTTGGCAACATCCCCCTGGGTCAACCGGCGCATCTCAAGGACGCGGAGAACAAAGAGCAACTCATCTGAGTCTGCTCGTCATCTGTGACAGCGGGAACCCAGGTCATCGGGGCACTTTCTTTGCTGCGGACAGCTTCTTTTTAGCTTTTCGGGATTCCCTCTCCCATTATTATTACTTTCAGTCCACAATAGCGGCTGCCTATGAGTGTAGACGATCGCGATAAGAAATCTGACGGAGATTCGTCTCGGTCTCCGAGCGAAGAAGAGTCGATTAAAGAGGCGCTCCAGTCAAAGACTGACGAGCCGTTGCCGCCTGTCGCGGAAGCGATTGCCAATCGCGATGCGCAGCGTCGCCATCCAGTCACGCCGCAAGGCCGCCGCCGCCGTTTTCTCAATCAGCGCAATCTCGTGATTGCCACGATCGCCGCAGCCGCGGGCATTGTTGCGCTCATTCTATTGATCCTAATTGTTTACCGGCTCGGATATGTTGACCGTTATGTTGCGGGGGAAATCAAAGACACTTTTGCAAAGTACGGTATCCGCGCGGAGATCAAGGATTTTCATACCACCTTCCCGCCGCAAACTGTCGAGATGTTGGGCGTTGAACTCTACGACAGCCAAACCGGAGAAAAGCTCGGGAAAATTGATCGCATGCTCGCGACTATTCGCATTGAAGATCTTTATGCATTGAATCTTCAGCGCAATATAAACCTGAAGGAGCTAAAAATTGAAGGACTCGAGGCCTGGGTCACTTTCGATGAACAGGGCCGCTCAAATTTTCGCAACATCCATATTCCACCGCCCGAGGCAAACCGGCGCATCCTGTTTGCGTATACTGCCGCGAATATCGAAATCAAAAGCGGAGTCATTCACTACGGAGATGCGCGACATGAAATCTCCGGCGAAGCGCGAAATCTGCAATCGGTAATTCTGCCGAAAGATCCCAACCTGCCTCCCGAAATCGGGCTGCATCCGGTTACGGTGTCCTTTTCGAATTCGACATTTACCTACGACGGCCGTCCCGTAAACAACATCGACATCGAGGCGCGACTTAAAGCAAACGAAACCCGAGTTGAGATTCAGGATTTGGTGCTGCGCTCGCCGGTTGCCGAGGCGCACCTGAGCGGAACGATGGACGACTGGCGCGCGCTGAGTTACCAACTGAATATCACTTCGAATGTAGATCTCACTCAGCTTTCGGACGTGCTTCAGTCTGGTGCCACACTGCGCGGCACGGGCAATTTTGCCGGCGTGGTTTCCGGCCGCGGCGATCAATACAAAGTTGACGGCAGCATCAAGTCAGACTCGTTGGCAGCAGATGGCGTGCGCTTGCAGGGATTGAACGTTAATGCCAACGGCACCGGCCAGGGCAAGAGTTACAACCTCAACGGTCGAGCCGTCGCATCGCTTCTCAGTGCCGGCGATTTTCAACTGAACAACGTGCAACTGGTGGGCGGCGTGATGGGAACGGGCTCGGACTTTCGCTGGCTTGGCGAATTGCGTGCGGCTGCTGAACGCAGCTACGGCACCACCATCACCGGCCTAATAATGCAGGATGCGCGCGCGGAGATGAACGATGGCGTGCTGACCGCATCGTCGCGACAGTTTATTGCCAACAATCTTACCTCATCGAGCGCGCGGGCCAATGGAATCACCGCGTCCGACCTGCGTCTGCGAAGTGAAAACAAAGTCACTACGGCAAGCGTCGCCAAAGTAAAAGCAGGAACAATCACTGCGTCTGGCGCAAAAGTCAACGGAGTGACGGCGAACAATTTGGACATCGTTAGCCGCGATGGTGTGACCAGCGTGGTTGTCAAAGATGTGCAGGTGGGAAGCACAAGCGCGGCTGGCGCAGAAATAGGAAGCATCAACATCGCGGGCGCGCGGCTTTCGATTCGCGGCGGCCGAATGGAAGGCTCAACGGCCGACATCAACGCCGGCACGGTGAAACTCGCGGACGGGCAGATGGAAAATGTGAAGCTGGCGAAACCCGTTTTCGTAGTTGAACCATCTGGCCGTTATCGAGCCAGCGCAGACTTGAGCATTGGTGGCGGAGTGTTGGGCCAGATGAACATGGGCCAGGCGACGGCGAAACTGGTTGCAACCAGTAGTGAGATTCAACTCAACAACTTCACCGCCGACATTTTTCAGGGCAAGGCAAATGGAAACGCGCGCATAGCGATTGTGAAAGGGGCAGCATCTCATATTGCCGCCACGTTTACTGACGTTGAAGTCTCTGGTCCATTCACCGCTTTTGCCGGCGCCGCTGTTCCGCTGGCGGGGAAGGCTACGGGAGAGGTTGATCTGACTTTTCCAGGCACTGACTTCAAACAAGCGACTGGGACCCTGACGACCAGATTCACTGCGGAGAGCGTTACAGCCGACAGCGGGCGCGTGCCTCTTTCCGGCGTCGTAGCACTGCGCGCCAATCGCGGCTTGTTTCAAATCGATCAAGTCGACTTGCAAACAACTGCCACCAAGCTAAAGGCGACCGGACAGTTTTCATTTAGCGGCGATTCAAATCTTAATGTCGATCTGAATTCATCCGATGCGGCAGAATTACAGGCAGTCTTGATTTCGTCAGGCTTGCTGCCGGAGGTTGAAGAGCAGATGCGCAGTTATGGCATTGACCTTCGCGGGCAGTTGGCTTTCAACGGCAAGGTCACCGGCCGGCTGAGCAACCCTGATCTCGATGGCCAGATTTCGTTGGGCTCATTGCTGATCAATGGCAACGATTTAGGTTCGTTATCAGCAGCGCTGCGAATGACCGCTGCGGAACTGCGAATAGACAACGGCCGCCTCATCGAGCGCGATGGTGGCGGCATGCAGTTCACTCTTAATGCGCCGCGCAACGGCGAAAACAACACTACGTTTGAAGCGACGCTCGATCGGGTTAACGCCGGCAACTTGATCGCCGCGCTGCCGCTTAGCAAAGCAACGCGCGCGCAGTTTGGCGACACGCAGGCTGATGCTTCGGGCCAGATCAAGATCACGGGCATACCAAACGCGATGAGCGGCAGCGCGGATTTGCGGTTTGGTCCTGGCCGTCTTGCCGGCGAACCGCTCGAGGCACTAGTGGCGCGGGCTACGTTCAGCGGCTCGAAAGTCAGTATCGAAAACGTCGATGCGCGCTTGACTGCCGGACACATTGTTGCCAATGGCAGCTATGACACGATTACTAAAGCTTTCGATCTTCAAGGTCGTGCCGAAGGTGTCCAGTTAAACCGGCTGCTGGCATTAACAAATCGGCCCGGCCTGGAAAATGTTACCGGCACGGCAGACTTTAGCGCCCACGTCATTGGCAACCTTGCGGAGTCGGATTTCTCTGCTTACCAAATTACTTTCGATGGGGTTGGCAAAGACGTCGTCATCAATGGCCGTCCGGCAGGTACCCTCGCGCTGGTGGGCAGAACGGAGAACAAGCAACTTAACATCACGCTCACCACCGGACTGTTTGGTCCATCACAGGTGATTGCGGCGCAAGTCAATCTGGGCAGCGAAAAACTCGCCGCCAATATCGAGACCACACTGAATAATGCTGACCTCACCGGCTTGCTGAAGATAGTGTTGCCGCAAACGGACGTCAAACTCACCGGCCGTGCCAGCGGCACGCTCAAGGCAAGCGGCAACCTGCTGGATGAAGATGGATATTTCTCGAAGAATGGATTGCACGGCACTCTCAATCTTTCCGAGTTGAGTTTCCGCGTGGAAGATGTGCAGCTCAATGCGACCTCGCCTTTGATTGTACAGTTTTCTCCCAGCGAAGTTACTTTTGAGAAGACGCAGTTCACTGGACCAGGCACGAATGTGACACTCGGCGGCATCCTGGCGGTCGGACCCGGCGGCAGACAGAGCATGACCGTTGACGGCCAACTCAACTTGAGAGCGCTGAACGGTCTCTCACCCGATTTCTTTTCTTCAGGCTCGGCGGATGTGGCGGTACGCGTTACGGGAAGTTACGAGAGCCCGCGATTAAACGGCACTGCTTCCGTCAGTGGCGGTGCTATTTCTTTGCTGCTTGGAAACGAGCGCTGGACCATCTCCAATCTAAAATCGCTGGTAAGGTTTACGTCCAATCAGGCGCAGATTGATTCGCTGACAGGCACCATGGGTGGCGGTCGCGTCAGCATCACCGGCGGCGCGCTGCTCGAGGGACTAACGGTTTCTCGTTTCCTATTTAATATTCACGGCGACGAAGTGACCGTTCCGTTTCCTGAAAACTTCCGCACTACCGCTGATCTCGATCTCGAAATTAGAGGATCCGCGCGCGAACAACTTATTGGCGGCATAGTTAACGTCCGGCGCACTGAATACACGCAGGACATCGAACTCGCAGACTTAATAAATTTCCGTCGTGAAGAGTCGATCGAAGAAGGAGGCGAGCTTGAGCTAACGCGCGCGGCTTTGTTCAGTGACCTGCGCGTTGAAGGTCGCAACGCGTTGGTAGTGCGAAATAATCTGGCGGATCTAACCGGTTCAGTTTCGTTGCAGGTCAATGGGCCGGTTAAGGATCCGGTAATTTCCGGCCGAATCACCGCCACCAGCGGCACTTTGAATTTCCGCAACGATCGTTACGATATCACGCGCGCGTTGATGGACCTGCCGTCGCAGCGTGGCGCCGATCCCATTATCAACATTCAGGGCGAGTCGCAGATTCGCGGCTATCGCGTAACCGTTGGTCTTAACGGGCCGCTTTCCCAACCGCAGGCCATCGTTAGTTCCGAACCGGCGTTACCACAGGCGGATGTCGTTTCGCTGATTACGACGGGACAGCTTTCGAGCGGCGACACCAGCACGTCCATACTTTCGCAATCGGGACTGGGAACCGCGACCAGCTTGTTGACTGACGCGCTGATCAATGCGCCCGCGCAACGCGCAACCAGTCGCATTTTTGGCTTGAGCCGTTTCGAGATCAATCCCGTGATCGGCAACAGCGGCTCGACTCCAGCTGCCCGCTTAACGGTAGGAAAGAGAATCAACAAAGACCTGTCGGTGACCTATTCGACGAACGTTACTTCCGATCCCAATCAGATATTGGCCGTCGAATATCGCGTCTCGGACCGTCTGTTTTTCATTGCGCAGTATGAACAAGCATCTACGCGAAAGCTGACTGCGCGCAACAACAACTTTAGTTTCGAGATTAGATTCAGGCGGCGGTTCTAGGGATGGGCCTGTCAAAGAAGCCGATTCAGGTGGGGAAACTTCGGGGTTGGGAAGGGCGGCTTTGGCACCCCAGCGCTGCTGCCGCGCTGGGGATCCCGCTTGCCCCCGCCAACATTGAGCGGCATTCAACGAGCGGGGGTAAACCACCGTTCCTAACCTGCAAAGGGGGGACTGTTGGAAGCTGCAGACAAGACACTCCACGACCAAACGGGATTAGTTTCGTGGTCCTGTTGCTAATCGCGCTATTGCTTGCCACCTTTGTCAATGCAAATGCAGATTCTCTTCTGCAGGAATACGAAGGACGCGCGATCACCTCGATTGAGATCGCCTTTGAAGGCTCGCCTTCCGACCCGGCGGCTGAATCTGAATTCCTTTCAATCATCAAAATCCTTCCGAACACGCAGTTTTCAGCCGTCGCTGTGCGCGATTCGCTGCAGGCTTTGTTCGATTCGGAAAGAGTGGCAAACGCGCGCGTGGAAGTGCTCGACGCGGCGGTAAACAACAATGGACCGATACGCGTGCGTTTCGTGATACAGCGTCAGGTGCAGATTGGCGATGTCAAATTTGAAATTGCAACGGCGCTGGGCGTGCCGATCACACAGGATGAATTGCGCGCACGCCTGAATCTCAGTCAACC
>DASQPM010000362.1:0-7686 GCA_035643935.1 Pyrinomonadaceae bacterium
CTGGAAACAGCCGGGCGGGTACTCTTCACGGGCCGCGTCTCAAACGCAACTCGCTTGATGTCCATCAAATGAAGCGGCGACACGTTGTCCGAAGTCACATTGCCACCCCACGAACCACAGCCCAACGTCATCGATGGCGGCAGTGCCGTTGAAAACCCGATCGCGCCATGCGTAGTGGGCGTGTTGACAGTTATTCGCGATGCCGGCATCTCGCTGCCAAAACGAACGGCTGCTTCGCGCGAACGCGTGTGCACGCCGGCCGTATGACCCATGCCGCCATAGCGCAAGACTTCGTAACTACGTTCTGCGCCGCGCGCGATGCCGTCGGCCACATAAAAAGCGAGAATAGGGGAAAGTTTTTCCATCGATAGCGGAAACTCGCGCCCTACTCCACCAACATCAGCCAGCAGACAGCGCGTACCGGGAGGCACGTTCAGGCCCGCCAGTTTGGCAATCACTTCAACAGATCTGCCGACGATGCCGGGGTTCAGCGAACGTTGCGGCGTCGCCACCACCTTTCCTAATTGATCGGCTTCGGCAGCAGACAGAAAATACGCGCCTTGAGCTTTGAATTGTTCCCGCACCGCGTTTTCAACTGGAGCGTCGCACACGACAGCCTGCTCAGAGGCGCAAATCGTTCCATTATCAAAGCACTTGCTGGTCAGAATATCCTGCACCGCCTTAGGCACATCAGCCGACCGTTCGATGAAAACGGGAACATTGCCTGGTCCAACTCCAAATGCTGGTTTGCCTGATGAATAAGCTGCGCGCACCAAACCGATGCCGCCTGTCGCCAGGATCACGGCTGTCTGCTTGTGCTTCATCAACGCTTCGGTGCCTTCAATTGTCGCCGTTGTCATGCAACCGATCGCGTCGGCGGGCAAGCCTTCCTTGACACCCGCTTCACGCATAACGCGAACACTCTCATTGATACAACGGGCTGCGGAAGGATGCGGCGACAAGACAATTGCATTGCGCGATTTGATCGCGATCAGCACTTTGAAGATCGCGGTGGAGGTTGGATTTGTGGAAGGTATGATGCCGGCAACTACGCCGCGCGGACTGGCAATCTCGACTACATCTTTCGACTCAGAAACAACCCCGACCGTGCGCAAACCGCGAAAGTAGTTCCACACGTCTTCTGCTGCAAACCGATTCTTTTCGCGCTTGTCATCGGGAATGCCGTAACTGGTCTCTTCCACGGCCATGGCGCCCAGGCGCGCTGCTTCGCGCAGTGCCGCCCTGGCCATAGTTTCACAGATGCGATCGATCTTTGCCTGGTCGAAGCGCACAATTTCTAACTGCGCTTTGTGCGCTGCATCAACCAAATCTCGCGCCTGCTGCACTGACAAAAGATCTTTATCTGTGGACATAACACCTCCAACAGCGTCAGTGGTCCGTTGTTAGTGGTCAGTCGCAGCTCATTTCAATTGACAACTGACTACGGACAACTGACAAACAACTATCTCGCTCGTTCCTTAGTACCCTCGCGCGCGCCCGCCTGCAACGAGCGTCCTTCGCCCTGTCCCAGTTGACCACGAGCGCCGCCCTGCAACGATCGCTCGTCAGGACTCAAACCGGTGCGACCGTCAACAGGTAAGACCCGTTCAACTTCGGCGTGTGGGCGAGGAATAACGTGAACACTAATCAACTCGCCAACTCGGCGCGCGGCCGCCGCGCCTGCATCCGTGGCTGCCTTAACCGCGCCCACGTCGCCGCGCACAAAAATCGTTACGTAACCGGCTCCGATATATTCTTTTCCCAGCAATTGAACATTCGCAGCTTTGACCATTGCGTCCGCGGCTTCGACGGCGCCGACGAAACCTTTGGTCTCGACCATTCCGAGTGCTTCTAGGGGCATCTCTTGTGTCCTCACTTTTCTCGTTGTAGAAATTAAAGTCGGGTTGTTAGTCTCTGGCGTCAACCTATCACCGCGCGCGCGAAGAATCAAGACATCAGGGGTCGGAAGTCAGAGATCGGAGGTCAGTAAAACAGGACTCCGTTACCTTAAGGTCAGAAGATCAGTTTATCGTGATCGCTGCGTCTGACTTCTGACCTCCGATCTCTGACCTCTGGCACCCAAGTTTGACAGCGTTTAGCCGCGCAAGATATATTCGGTCAAACAGTTAAGTTGATCTTGCTAGATCAATCAAAGCCGCCTCTTGCTCCAGGAAACAGGTGCAAGTTACTTCAAATGAATTGGCAACAGGCACACCTACCGAGGCGCTAAGGACGCAGGCGAATTGGTAATGGCAGAAACGCTCGGCGAACAGTTGCGACTCGCACGCGAGGAGCGTGGGATTCCCCTTCGTGAGATCTCAGATCAAACGCGAATAACAGTGCGTTATCTTGAAGCAATAGAAACCAACGACTACAACCGACTGCCGGGCGGAATCTTTAACCGCAGTTTTATAAAGGCTTATGCGCGCTGCGTGGGATACGACGAGAAAGAGGCGGTTGAGGCATACACGCGCTATATGCGCGATCAGGGCGATACGGGAGAAGAGGTTGGTTCCACGCCCTACCATTCAAAGGTCTACACCGATATGCCTGCCACTAGGTCTCCATTTTTGACTCTGGTGCTGGCAATTGTGATCCTTGCGATACTTACGGCCGTAGCGCTGGCCGTGATGAAATGGGGACAACGGCGCACGGCCGCAGAACATCAACCAGTCTTATTTGAAATAGCGAGAAATGACGTGGCAGCGGGGTTTGACAGATTTAACCCTGCCGCTAGCACCAATAGTTGGAAAGCTGATTACGAAAACGTCTGGCAATAATAATTACTGGATTACGAGTCTTGGCGTTACTGCGCGCTGCAGCTTCGCTCGTTCGCTAGTCAGCAAAGTAAGAATAGACAAAGTGCCCGTCCTGAACCGGCGGGCGTTTTTGTTTTTGCGATCAGGTTTCTGTGCTGCAATCAATTTATTTAGAGGAGAACTAATTTATCCATGATCTCAGCCACTATCAGTGAGGGTCTAACCTTTGATGACGTCTTGTTATTGCCGGCGCGCTCCGACGTGCTGCCCTCAGAAACCGACACGTCCACGCAATTCACGCGAAACATTCGCCTGCAAATTCCGCTAACGTCCGCCGCCATGGACACCGTGACTGAGGCCGCACTCGCAATTGCGATCGCGCAACAAGGGGGCATCGGGGTGGTGCACAAGAATATGAGCGTCGAGCGGCAAGCCGAAGAAGTTGACAAGGTAAAGCGTTCCGAATCAGGCATGATTGTCGATCCGGTGACTATTCTGCCGAATAAGCCGGTGCGCGAGGCGCTGCTGGTGATGGAGCGATTTCACATCAGCGGCGTGCCGGTGGTGGACGAAGACGGACATCTTGTCGGCATCATCACCAATCGTGACCTGCGATTTGAAACTCGTTTCGATATTCCCGTTTCGGAAGTGATGACACGCCAGCCGCTGGTTTCTGTGCCGGTGGGCACCACTCTCGAGCAGGCCAAGGCCGTGCTGCAAAAACATCGCATCGAAAAACTGTTGGTCGTTGACGATGATAAAAGAATTAAGGGTCTGATTACTGTCAAGGACATTCAGAAAGCGATCAAGTATCCGACCGCGGCGAAAGACGATCTCGGGCGATTGCGTGTTGCTGCGGCCATCGGCGCCACGGGAGATTATCGTGAACGCGCCGATGAATTAGTCAAAGCTCGCGTTGATTGCCTGGTGATCGACACCGCACATGGCCACTCGTTGCGCGTAATCGAAGCAGTCGCGGAAATCAAACAACGTCATCCAAACACGGATCTGATCGCAGGCAATGTTGGCACCACCGAAGGCGCGGCGGAACTGATCGCGGCAGGCGTCGATGCCGTAAAGGTAGGCATTGGTCCCGGTTCAATCTGTACTACGCGCGTTGTCACCGGCGCCGGTGTGCCCCAGATAACGGCAATTCAATCCTGCGTCAAAGCCGCGCGGGCGAAAGGCATTCCCGTGATTGCAGATGGCGGCGTTAAGTTTTCAGGCGACGTGGCGAAGGCAATAGCCGCGGGCGCCGATGTAGTGATGATTGGTTCCCTATTCGCCGGCACCGAAGAAGCACCCGGCGAAGTAATTCTGTTCCAGGGTCGTTCGTTCAAAACTTATCGCGGGATGGGCTCGCTGGGCGCCATGCGCGAAGGCTCGCGCGATCGTTACGCGCAGGAGATGGCCGAGAGCGAATCGAAACTTGTGCCGGAAGGAATCGAAGGCCGGGTTGCTTACAAAGGAACGATTGCAGAAATGACTACACAGTTAGTTGGTGGTTTGCGTTCCGGCATGGGCTACACCGGTTGCCGCTCGATCAAGGAGTTTCAGGAAAACAGCCAGTTCATTCGCATCACCTCTGCCGGGCTGCGCGAGTCGCACGTTCACGACGTGATCATCACTAAGGAAGCTCCAAATTATCGGCTGGAATAGCCCCCGGTTGATTACGGTTCGTTCGCGCAGAAATCAAAGACGCTACCGAAAGGCTTAAGAGCGGACCGGTGACGTTGAAAACTGAACGGCCGATGGAACCGCCCGCATCTATCACTGCCCCCAAAAAAATTGCTGTCACTGCTGCTGCAACTGATGCGATCACCATGGCCCGTGGAAAATATCTAAGACGCCACACGCCGAATGGAATCAACCACCCAAAGACATACCAAAAATTTCTTTCCGAAATGCAACGCCATAAGGCCCTTAAAAAACCAGCGTTGCCCGGCACAACAAAATTCCAGGGCCAACGGAGCTGCCCATAGATTATTGAATGAACGGCTATCACCGCCGCTATCCCAACAATCCCAAGGGAGACCACCCACAAGAAGGCACCGGCACGGACTTTGCGCTGCCGCCATTCTTTTAACCACCAGCTCAACGCGATCATCGTTGAGAGTGGTACGAATGTTTCTTTGGCTAAGGCCCCCAACAGTCCCCAAAGCAGTAGGAGATACCAACGGCCGGTCAACAAACTCCAAATCATGGCAGCGATAAAGCAGGCCTCGCCTGCGTCAATCATGCCTGACAGTTGAAGATTAGAAACGGAGAAATTGAGGAGGTAGAGAGTCGCGCCCAACAACGCAGCGGTCATGTCACCGGACAATTTGACTCCAATGGCAACTACAAAGCAGGCGGTTGTTGCGCAAAAAAGAGAGCTCGCTAGGAGCAACGCAAAAAAGCCGGCGTTCCAGGTTCGCAAGTGATTGTTTGCAAGTAAGTAAAACGGGCGGGCAACATACGGCACCAGAATTCGACAGCGAAAGACCTCGCGCATCGTCGAAGCATCTTCACCCGTCGCCAACTGATAGTAGTTCGCCGCATCGCTCAAACCTTCCACTTGCCTCGGGTCATAACGACTTAATGAGGGATAACCCAGGCCGAAACAGATCGCAAAGAAAAGAGGCCAAACAAGTACAAAATATTTGACGCCCAACTTACGATGAGTATTGGAGGAACCAACGTTACTAGCCTTTGTCATTCTCTAGTTGTCTACAACCCTTTGAGCCAGGCTGCGCGCAGGGCCTTCTGCGTTGGCGTGACATCTTTGCGTTCTTCAATTTTGTATTCGAAACGTTCCGGCTCGCGCAACACGATTGCCGTTTGGATCGTGCGCCGATCGCGTTTTACTGTCACCGGCACGCGATCGCCCTGTTTGTAACGTGCCAGCGCCACCAGCCAATTCTCACGCGAGACATTCTTGCGACCCAACGAAATAATTTCATCACCCTCCTGTAAGCCGGCATCTTCCGCCGGCGAATCATTGCGAACCGAGCCAATGGTCAGTGTGCCTGGCTTTTCCCAGTCAACTCCGATCCCCGCATTGAATGGCTCGCGCGCCTGCTCGCGCACGAGATGCATGCCTACATACGCGAGCGCTTCGTCATAAGGCAGCACCTCGACGCCGCGCACGTAGCGTTGGAAAAAATCAGTTAGATCAAAACCGCTGGTCTCCGACGCAACTCGCTGAAAATCTTCCGTAGTATAACCACGCCCGCGCAGGTAATAAGTCGCATTCGGACTCTTCAAATAAAACTCGTCATACATGCGACGCATAACATCGTCGAGTGACAGCTTTCCATTAGTCTTGCCGCGAATTAGCAAATCGAGCACGAGTCCGATTACCTCCCCTTTCGGGTAATAACTGATGGAAGTGTTTGCAAGATTGGTTTGTTGCGCATGAGGCGCGTCGTCGAGAAACGGCGCCAGCAGCGATGACTCTTCGGCGCTCATCAAGTGGCTGCCGGGAGCATTTTCGATTCCGGTAACGGTCTGATTCTCAGTGCGAAAAAAGCGCGTGTCGTCCCAGATGCTGGACCGGCGCATCATCAAATGTCCGTAGTAATTCGTAAATCCCTCGGCAATCCAAAGCCCGCGAGTATTTGCAGGGCGAGTGAAATCCCATGGTCCAAGTTCAACCGGACGGAGTCGTTTCACATTCCAAACGTGAAAAAACTCGTGTGCGACCGTATCCAGCGTGTCGCCAGACACGCCCGTCTCACCAAGCGCACCGGGCTCGATGATCTGAGTGGAAGTCAAATGTTCCATGCCGTCGCCGGAATGATCGTCAGCGGCGAAGTGGATGAGAAAAGTGTATGAGTCAAACTCGGGTGGTCCCCACATAGCAGTTTCCGCGCGCACAATTTTTTCGATGTCACGGACCAGGGCGGCGCGTTTGCCGCCTTCGTCACCAAACGAATGGACCATCACGCGATAAAGCTTGCCGTCAACCCGGAACTCATCGAGCGTGCTGTCGGGTGCAATCTCGGTAGGCGTATCGATCAGAATGTCCCAGTTGGGAAACTGCCACTCGCGCTGGTCCATGCTGGTCATGCGGCCGTTAACAATGTGCCAGCCGGCTGGCGGGTCAATCTCCAACCTCACCGGATCCGGCTTGTGATTGACCACGTACATGAAGATCGAACCGCCATTGTAATTTGCATGCCGGCTGTCTAATTGTGAGAAAGTGCCGGACAAATCGTTGCCGAAAACCTTGTAACGAATCGTCAGGCGATGCGTGTTCATGGTCGAAACGCGCCAGGTCTGATCATCCATGCGATTGACCGGAAATGTTGGCATTTTGCATTGCGCGCCGCGCGGACAGATACCGCCCAATGCCTCAAACTGTTGCACGTTCTTGGCAAAATCAAAGACCGCGTACCGTCCCGGAGACCATTTAGCCATTTGGAAGTCGATGGACTTTGGCAACTGATCCTCAGGCAGCTCCACTTCCATTGTTACTTCGAACAGATGTGAAACTGGACGTGACATTGCCAGGCGATAGGCAATGGAACGCAGCGGCTGTTCCGATTGAGCAAGCGTGAGAGCGGCGGACGAAACGAGTAACGAAAGCAGTAATAGGATGCGGATAAATTTATTTCGCGGAATGCAGTCCATGAAGTTTTCCTTGAAGACGGTTGGCAGCCAAAAGTTAGGCAAGCAGTCGCGGATTATGTTGGTTTTCAGGAAAGCCTGTCAAAGCGTCGAGATTTCTGGTAGTGGGGAATTGTGTGTTGCTGAATTTTTTGCATGAACATACAATTCGCCCAATGCGAATAGTACGCGAGGAAACATTGCTTTCGTGCGGTAAGTATGCGAATTCTAGGGAGTGGAAACGCACGCGCAAGAGTCTCTACAAAGCCATCCGCGAGGTTGAATGGCCTCCAGGTTCCGGCTCCTTCACTATTTATCCAGAGTCTGGAAAGAAGCG
>DASQPM010000363.1:0-9767 GCA_035643935.1 Pyrinomonadaceae bacterium
GAAGAAAAGGGAAAAGGCCGAGTGCCTTGAGTTTGTTAATGGCCGAATTGCCTGGTCGTGGGCACGCGATGGAGTTACCGTCGAAGATGTAATTGGTTCAAGCGAGTTCTGGTGCTTTCGCTTGCCATTGGCCACCGAAAATGGCGAATGGGGCTGGATGAATTTGTATCGTCCTTTTGTTGGGCCACCCTTACTGCTCGACATGAATTATCTCGCGAGCTTTTTGCAAAGAGAACTTTCAGAAGCGGCTGAAAGAATCCTTGGCTCCCACCTTAACCCTTCCGGTTTCGGAAAACTCCCTTTGCCTGTTACGGCGAGAAAAGTAGTAGGTTGATGTCGCAGGCTACAACTGTGGGCGAGTTCGCAGCAGTTCCTGCAACAGCAAGGCTTCGTGTTGCTCGAGTCCTTGGGACCTTTATTTTTGCTGCGCTGCTTGCGTTGATCGTGATAACCGCAATCCCCTATGGAACCGCAGAAGCGTGGTGGAAAGCGTTTTTTGTTTGCGCGGTCTTCAGTTTGGGCATTCTCTGGCTAATTGAAGGATACCTAAGTAATACCTGGATCACAGCCGGTTGGTCCATAGTCTTGCCTGTTGCCGCCCTGGTTCTATTTTCCTTCCTGCAAACTATTTCGCTAGGCAATGCACAAATTAACGGTATCGGAATGCCTGGCTGGCGCAGCCTTAGCCTTGATCCCTATGAGACGCGCTTCTTTGCCCTTCAACTTGCGGCGTTGGTCTTGTGTGGTTTGTTTTTGTTTCGTTACGTGTCCAGCGAACGGCGCTTGCGCATTGTAATGAACCTGGTTATCGCGATTGCGGCTGCGAGTGCTATTTTTGGCGTTCTCCGGCAAACAACCCAACACAGCGTCGGGTTTGGTTTGCCGTTACTACAACTGGAGTCAGGCTATGGTCAATTCATTAATCGAAACCATTTTGCCTTTTTAATGGAGATGGCCTTCGGTTTAACTCTCGGACTAGTTCTCGGGGGCGGTGTGAAAAGGGACCAGGTGTTGGTTTACGTGGCGGCGTTGATTCCCATTTGGACTGCGTTGGTGTTGTGCAGCTCCAGAGGGGGGCTGATTGCGATGCTGGCAGAGGTTATCGTTGCTGCCTTCCTTCTGAGCGGATTTCTGCAAAGCAGTCGTGCGACTGAATCAACCTCGAAAATGCTAACGATTCTCAGGTCTGCACCGGTACGCATCGGCTTATTTCTTGTCCTGGTCTCCGGGGTTGTATTCGGCACCTTGTACCTTGGCGGCGAGCAGTTAGCATCACGCATCGAGCAATCGCACATGGATTTTTCTGGAGATGCTAGCGAGTTACGGCAGCACGTCAACAGAAATGAGACGTGGGCATTGACTTTGAAAATGTTTGCTGCTCATCCGGTGCTTGGCGTCGGCATGGGCGCTTACTGGGTGGGGGTGCCTGCATTTCATGATGCCTCCGGGACGTTGACGCCACAGGAAGCGCACAACGACTACCTGGAACTACTGGCGAGCGGTGGGGTAGTGGGATTTGCCATTGGAGTTTGGTTCTTAGTTGCCGTCGTCAAAAAAGCAAGGGCAAATTTGCGTTCATCAAATCCGCTTCGGCGGGCCGCATGTTTAGGGGCTTCAATCGGCATTGCTGGTGTGGCCGTGCATAGCCTGGTGGACTTTGGATTGCACGTGATCGTAAACGCGCTGGTATTCACAGCGTTGATCGTGATTGCAACATCCGAACAACCATGGGACAAGGAAACTATCCGCGAGTCATGATTAGCTCCACGGTTCGTAATCGTCTGCTAGCGCTCTTGCTGGCCCTTTCTTTTGGCTCGGGCAACGCCGCCGTTCTGGTTCCACAATTGGGGGGCGCCAGTGCGTTTCAGGGTCAGGACATCATGGGTGGCGCAGCAATTGTCTTTAAGCGCCCGCAGCGTGTGCGTGACATCGTTGGTGGCGCATCGTTGTTAGTGGTGAAGCGTCAACCAAGAGCTGCGCGTCTCGAAGTGGCGCGAAATACGCCTGACCGCAGGCGGCCCCGCCCGCAACCCGGCCCGCCTGAGGTGGTCGATGTAAAGTTGTCAGATGCGGATCAGGGCGAGGCTTACAAAGCGCAGGGTAATACTTACTACGATCTCGGCGACTTTGCCCATGCGATCGAGGCATACTTGAATGCAGCTAAACATCTGCCCAAAGACGCCACCATCTATAACAACCTGGGCGCCGCCTACTTCAGTAGCGGAAGAAATCCCGACGCAGTAGAAGCGTTCAAGAAGTCTCTGGCCGCAAAGCCTGATGATGCCGACGCTTTCTACAATCTGGGCATTGCCTACGCGGCAAGCGAAAAGCAATCCGACGCTTTGGCAGCGTTCAATGAAGCGGTTCGAATCAAGCCTGATTGGGCGGAGGCTTTGAACGCGCTCGGCGATACCTATTTGGGTCTCAATCGATACGCCGAGGCGGCAAAGGCTTATGAAGAGGTTGTCAGGAGACAACCAGACAATGCGACTGCGTTCAGCAATCTGGGGTTTGCTTACGATCGTTTGGGTATGGAGGCCAAATCAATCGAGGCCTTGCAGAAAACAGTCAAACTGAAGCCAAACGATGCAGTTGCTTACAACAATCTGGGCGCCAGTCTTTACAAGAGCGGAAGCTACAAAGAAGCCATTGAGGCGTTCAGCAATTCACTGCGGATCAATCCTGGCGATGCAGAAGCTCTTAACAATCTGGGCGCGGCATATTACATCAGTGAGCAATACAGCGACGCGCTGGAAAGATTCTTACAAGCAGCAAAGGCCACGCGGGACTCTGCTGAAGTTCAATATAATCTCGGTAACGCTTATTACATGCTAGGCAAGTTTCCTGAAGCCGCGAAAGCCTATCGTGAGGCGCTCCGCCTGAAGCCTAACTATGCTGAAGCGCGAACGAATTTTGGAAGTTTGCTCATTGCGATGAACGATCCGCGCCCAGCAGCGACTGAGCTGCAGGAAGCGATTCGTTTGCAGTCTGACAATCCGGTGGCGCATAACAATCTTGGTTATGCGTATGCGCAAATTGCGGAACACAGCGAGAAAGGCGAGGCCCAGCAGTATTATCAAAAAGCAGCGGCTGCTTACAAAGAGGCTTTGCGTCTTCGGCCCAACTATCCGAAAGCGCTTAATAATCTCGGATTAATTTTCAACAAGCTTGGAGATTATCCGGGCGCTATCGAGAACATCAAAAAAGCGTTAGAGCTGCGGCCCGACTTTCCAGAGGCCTACTACAATCTGGGAACGGCTTATTTCAACCTGCGGCAATTCAAAGAGGCAATAGCCGCCTTCCAAAAAGCTATCGAGCTCAAGCCTGACTTCGTCGACGCCTACAATAATCTCGGCGCCGCGTCTTATCAGAGTGGCGATTTTGAGCAAGCCATTGCGGCTTATACAAAGACACTTGCTTTGCGTCCGGACAGTGCCGAAACCCAAAATAATTTAGGCAAGCTTTACGTCAGGACGAAACGTTACCCACAGGCAGTCACATCCTTTAAGGCTGCGATTGCGCTTAGGCCAGCCTACGCCGAGGCCCATTTCAATCTGGCCGTGGCGTATACGGCCATCGGAAACAAGCTGGGGGCTCTGGAGGAATATCGAACTCTAAAAGCGCTCGATCCACGTCTGGCGGAAGAGTTCTATCGGCGCTTCATCAAGAAATAGGGGTAGTTTGCCACTTTATAGAAGGTGTAACTGATGAGGCCGTCAATCAGAGGCGAAAAGCGTTGACCTGTACGGGTAAACCGCTGTAAACTGCCGCAACTCAGGGCGAAAACACCAGTTCTTGCCAGTACGTCACCACGTGAAGGGACAATTGAGTATGAGTATACGACAACGGAAAAGCATGAAGGCTATCGCCGTATTTGTGGCATTTGCTGTAGCCCAGATTTCCATTCAATTGAGTTTTGCCAGCACAGCTTCGCCCTCCTACGCGATGCTTGTGCAGCAGCAACTCGTAGTCCGAATAACCACTAGTGGTAACCGGCCCATATTAGTCAACAGCAACAGCACTGCTACTGGCGGCAGCCTGGCGACAGGCGCCATCATTGAAACGCCAGACGGTGTCAGCGCAACCATCGATTTAGGGCCGCTGGGTACTGTGGATCTCGCGCCGAACAGTAAAGTCGTGCTGGAATTTGATTGTCCGCCGGCGCCACCGACTCCGCCTGCACCGGGCACCGAACCGGAACCTTGCAAGGTCAAGGTGAAGGTAATAGTGGGCTGCGTAGTGCTGAAGACGAAGAAGGGCACTGAGGGTCAAATCGATACTGAACAACAAGAGAAGGTTCAGGAGAGCAAGAAAGGTGCAACGGGCGCACCGCTTAACTTCTGCACTCCAGGAGCAGGAGCAGGCGCGGGTGCGGGCGCTGCAGCAGCTGCAGCAGCCGCGACAACCGCAGGCGGCATCGGCGCTGGTACAATCGCAGCAGTGGTCATTGCCGGCGGTCTTTTGGCTGGTGGCCTTGTTTTTGGTTTTAGTGGCGGTGGTAATCCCAGCGGCACCGCACCTTAAGACTAAGCTCCGTGTAGAAAAAGAAAAGCGTGCCCTCCGAAAGGAGCAGGCACGCTTTTTCCTTGTTCATTTCTTTCCAGATTGCACGGCGCTTCGCGCTGTAGGCGAATAATTCCCTGAACATTGTGAGTTCGAAACTTCCAAAGCAGGCACCTACGCGTCTGTTGTTGCTGCTGGTCGGGATCGCTTTGTGTGCCTGGGCCATCAGATCAACAGCGCGCTTAGGTCTTTCACGAATCTTCGTAAGATATTCCCTCGGGACCGGCAACCTAATGGTGGCAGACAAGGCCACCGAAATGTCGCCAAAGGATGCCGAAACTCACCGCGCGCGGGCTGCGGTTCTCACTCTTGTTCCATCGCCCGCCGAATCAGCTGCGGAATTGGAGCGGGCCGTTAGTCTGCGCGCCGCCGATTATTCGCTGTGGGTGGAACTGGGATTAATTCGGGACCAAATCGGCGACACCGGAGGCGCCTTGGCGGCATTCGATGAGGCGGTGAAGCGCGCGCCGTTCTACGCTCTGCCGCGCTGGCAACGTGGAAATTTGCTTTTGCGAGCTGGGCAATATGACTCCGCGTTTAACGATTTGAACCAGGCGGCGCAGAGTAATCCGGAACTTATCCCTAACTTTATCGACCTGGCATGGAACCTCTCACATGGTGATCCAAAGGTGGTTGAGCAGATCGTACAAGTCAACAACAAAACAGCACACACGGCAATGGCGAAATTTTTTGCGAGCCATGGGAAACCACAAGAAGCGATGCTTCAGTTTCAAGCTGGCGGCATAAGCGATGATGCCACCAGGCGCGATCTAATCAAGCAGCTCCTGGACAAGGGGAGTTTTGCAGAAGCGTATCAGATCTGGAGCGCTGCCGACGGCGCGGGTGGTCCAGGTCAGCAATTGCGCGGGCGAATTTTTGATGGCGGCTTCGAATCGAGTTTGAGTTTTGACGAAGGCGGTTTTAGCTGGCGAATCCCCCGACACTTGCAAGCGACCACAGTTTCACTGGATTCCAGCCAACCCCACTCCGGCTCGAAAAACCTGAGAATTGAATTCGCAGGTGATTCCAATCCGGGAGCTGATCTCGTTTCGCAGTTGGTATTGGTCGACCCCTCGCGATCTTACAAAATAAATTTTGCAGCCAGTTCTCAGGATGTTGTCAGCGGCGGGCTGCCAATCGTGACGGTGACTGACGCGGGTGTGGGCCGCAAACGGTTGGGTCAGTCGCCGCCATTGCCCAAAGGCTCGAGCAATTGGCGTGTCATCAGTTTTGAGTTTACTACACAGCCAACCACGAATGCCGTGCTGGTAAGCGTGCAACGAGAGAACTGCACAACTGCTCCTTGTCCAATCTTTGGCGTCATTTCACTCGACAGTTTTTCTATCGAGCAATTGAAGTAAGATTGCCGAAAACTATTCCTCAATTTTGAAAGTGAATATTTCTCAAACTGAAGGCAGCCACGAATCAACTATGCCGAGGCTCAAGACTAGCTCAGCCTGGATGAAAAAGGTGGACCGCCTGGGATGGGCTGCGGCTTTTGCGCTGAAGTCTTATGGCGTGCGGATCGGCATTCGATCGAACGATCCGTCTGCCCTGCATCGGATCCGCGAGTACCTGCCCGCCGGTTGGCAAAACAGCACTGCGCCGTTCGTTGACCGCCTATATTCGATAAGGGTGGCCGGCGTCGGGCCGCTAGCGAACGGGCGGCGTTTCAGTTTGCTTTACGGAGATGATGAGCGTATCGCGCGTTCTACGAATCTTGACGAAGTCTTCGAGCGACTCGAGTCCGACCTGCGCCTGTTCGTCGGCGAATTTGCTCGTCATCGAGTGTTTGTTCACGCCGGCGTAGTTGGCTGGAAGGGAAAGGCTATTGTAATTCCCGGCCGCAGCTACAGCGGCAAATCCACGCTGGTGGCAGCGCTGGTTCGCGCCGGAGCGACGTATTATTCCGATGAGTATGCTGTGTTTGACTCCAGGGGTCTGGTGCACCCCTTTTCAAAACCTCTGGAAATTCGGGAAGAAGGCGAGGTCATACAATCGCGAATCACCGTAGTGGAGTTGGGCGGGAAGTCGGGAACCAAACCGCTGCCGGTCGGCCTGGTGCTGATGACTCGGTACAAGAGCGGAGCAAAGTGGCGGCCTCGTAAACTAACGCCCGGCAAGGGCGTTCTTGAGTTGCTCTTCAATACGGTGTCGGCGCGCCGGAGTCCAGAGAAGGCGCTCTCGACTTTTCAACACGTTACGAAAAGGGCGGAAGTGCTCAAAGGAATTAGGGGCGACACGACCGCCATCGTGGATGCCCTGATAAAAAGGATGGAACAAATTGCAGAGCGCGGCTAGCCAAGGGATAACCTAACGCAAATGAGTAGAATTGCTAAAACCCCGGGCCAGCTTATAGCCAAAGCATTGGTGGGGGCGTGGCGGTCGAAAGATTTACCGCCATTCGAACTGTCCGAGTCAGAACTCGACCAGGTCACTCCGCTGCTGATGGGTTCCGGGGCAGCGGCGCTCGGCTGGCGAGTCGTTAGCAGCAGTCCTCTGCGAGAGTCTTCCTCCGGTGAGTTACTTCATCAAGCCTATCGTCTTCAGTCGTTGCAATCGGAGATACAAGAACAAAAGATCGAAAAGGTCTTCCGCCTTTTGCGAGAAGCATCCCTGGAGGCGATTCTCGCAAAAGGCTGGGCGGCAGCCGGGCTTTATCCCGATCGAACGCTTCGTCCATATGGCGACATCGACATCTGTGTGCGCCCGCAGGATCACAAATTAGTGGCGGAGTTATTCAGTAGTCCCAAGGGCAACGATTGTTGGATCGATTTACATCGACTGTTTTCTGAGATTGGCAATCGAAGTGTTGAGGAGCTGTTCAGTAGATCAAAGATGCAGAACGTTGGTCAGGAACAAGCACGCGTCCTGGGTGATGAAGACCATGTTGCACTCTTATGTATTCATCTTTTAAAACATGGCGCCTGGCGTCCGTTGTGGCTCTGCGATGTTGCGGCCGCGATGGAGTCTCCATCGCCAACATTTGATTGGGACCTGTGCCTGGGTAAGGACAACACCAGGGCAAGCTGGATCCTGTGCTCGTTTGGTCTGGCGCATCGGCTACTGGGCGCGAGTATTGATAATTTGCCTTTTGATATTGCCTCCTTGCCTGACTGGCTGCTGGAGACTGTTTTGCAGCAATGGTCCAACCCATTTGCAGTTTATCAAGCGCCAATGAATCATCCGGTTCCCATGGCAAAGTTGTGGCGGCAACCTTCGGGCCTGCTCGACGGACTGCGCCAGCGCTGGCCAAACCCGATCATTGCTACGATTAGCGTCAACGGCCGGCTAAACGGATTGCCGCGACTGCCTTATCAACTCGCAAACTGCATCGCACGAGTGGTTCGTTTAGTGTTTCCTCGCGGGAATGAATTGCAGGAACATTGAGTTCTGTTGTGAATAGTGCACCTGTCATTTTGAGTTTGGAAACGGCAACGCTCGGCGGGAGCATCTTTTTGGCCCGGGGCACCAGCGCGCTGGCTAAAAGAAAAGGTGATCCAAAAGTTTCGCATTCAAACAGCATTCTGGCGGACATTATCCAATGTCTAAACGATGCCGAGCTTAAGGTTGCAGACGTCGAGCTGTTCGCGTGCGCTTCGGGTCCCGGAAGTTTTACCGGCCTAAGGATTGGAATCGCGACGTTGAAGGCCCTGGCAGCTACGTTGCAGCGGCTGTGCGCCGGGGTGCCTACTCTTAATGCAATAGCGCATAGTGCCGGAACATCGAACGCAACAGTTGCGTTGTTACCGGCGGGTCGCGGTGAAGTTTTCGCGCAAATGTTTTCTGTTTCGGCAGACGAGGTAGTCGAGCTCGACACTGCTGCCCACTTGTCACCGCAAAGATTAATCGAACGGTACGAAGATTTTCCGAGTCTCGTGTGGGCGGGCCCTGGTGCAGACCTTCATCGCGCGGTGCTACAGGAACGCGCCGCGCAACATGACAGCTGGAGACTTGCGCCGCAGCAAACAAATCTGGCGCAAGATGTTTCTGCCTTGGCTCTAAGACTCTTTGCAGCGGGGCATCTTCAGAATGCCGAATCGCTTAGAGCGATTTATGTGCGGCCTTCTGATGCTGAGCTTAATCAACCATGTCAATAACCGAGCAAGTCCTCGAGAAACTTGGCAACGGCTTTTCCATAAGTCGGATGACCGAGCATGATCTGCTCGAAGTTGTGGAGATCGAAGAGCACTCGGGATTGAGCCGGTGGGGTTGGGCGGCATACTACGCAGAGTTGCAGGGCGGCAATCGCGACCTCATGCTGGTCGCGCGCGCTCCCGAATCCAAGCTGCCCCGCGCATCGCGCACGCTTGCTGGGTACATCGTCGCACGCATTGGGGCCAACGAACTCCACATCAATAACGTTGCTGTGCGCGAAAGATATCGCCGCCAGGGAATAGGGCGTAATCTGTTGGATCAAATCCTGGAAGAGGGCAAGCGCCGGGGTGTCGACGCAGCTTTGCTCGAGTTGCGGGCAGGAAACACGGCCGCGCTCTCACTTTATGAAAAATGTGGGTTTCGCATAAGTTCTCGGCGGAAGAGATATTACTCGGAGCCGGTCGAGGATGCCCTGGTAATGACAATTCAACTGGTTCGAAACGCTTGATCCGGAGGAATAATTGGGCTACCATTTTTTCGTGTTCCAAACATTCCTGAGAGGTTTTCCGACTGCCTCTCGCAAACTAATCTTACCAGTCCCATCGTCTGAAAGGAGACATGCGCGAAATGGACGTCACAACTGCGGATATTCTCAAGGAAGAGCTGATTAATCGAGATCCCGAGTTTAGGGAGTTGGCCCGGGAGCATCTTCGATACGAACAACGATTGAGTGAACTTTCAGCCCTGGCTTATCCGAGCGATGAAGAACAACTGGAAGAGGTTACGTTGAAGAAGAAAAAATTAGCCCTTAAAGATCAGATGTATTCCATAATGATGCAGCACCAAAAAACTGAAAGTTTGAGCCACTGAAGCGGAGCGTAAGCTCCAGTCAAGGTTTGCTGTCGGGGGACGCGGAAGTATCGCGTCCCCTTTCTTGCTAAAGCGCTAGCTGAAACTCAGGCGGCGATTTCGGTAGATAAAACGATTGAGAATAGCTCGCGAAGGACTTGTATACATTTTAGTGCCGGGGGCAGGAACCGTTCTGCTTGTCCTCGTTGGTTTATGGCCGGTTGCGATTGTGGTTGCCGTCGTGACAGCGTTCATGG
>DASQPM010000364.1:0-2246 GCA_035643935.1 Pyrinomonadaceae bacterium
AGTGATTTCTTCAATTGCACGAGGGCGTGTTGAACATCGCGCTGCCAGACTTTCTCGCTGAGCCGTGCGTGGCCGGATTTGCCAAGGTAATCCTCAATAATACTGCCGTTGCGATAGGGCAAGTCGCCTAGTTCGAGAGGAAGGACATAACTATTCCAAACCAGGGCGGACCCAAGTCCTGTCCCAAGTCCAAGAAAGAGCATTCGGCCACCGTGGTAGCTGCCGAGCGCCTGCATAGATGCATCATTGATGATGCGCACTGGTTTGCCCAGTGCTTTCTTGAAGTCGAATCTGACCCAGCCTTTGCCCAGATGTTTCGGCTCGCTCACGATTTTGCCATTGCGCACCGGGGAAGGAAACCCGAGTGAAACGGCGTCGAATTCCCAATCGGCAACCAGCGGTTTGATTTGGTTCACCATCGCACCCGGCGTCAATTTCTGTCCCGACTTGAATTTTCTCCTCGCAGCGCGCGAGATCATCAGCTTCACATTTGAGCCGCCGACGTCGATAACGAGGATTTTATTCTTCAAGATTGCCTTTGGGGTGTAGCGGGCGCAGGGGATGCCGGCGTTGTCTTAACTGAGGGCGCCGACTTCTCACCACCGTCAGTTTCCGGATTCGTGGTAACGGGCGGATCGGTGGCAACGATCATCGGAATTAATTTGTCTGCGCGCAATTTTTTCTTGGAACCGGTCATTTTTTTCGCGCGCTCGCGAGAGATTTCGCGGAAATGCCATTGCGCCTGGGCGCGTGGTTCTGTTCCTTCAGGCTTCAATCGACGATAGGTCCCGTCGGGCAGCAGCTCCCGCGCCTTAACGCGATCATGCAAGAAACTCGGTAGCACCTCGTTGATAATCTGATCGCGCAATGCCGGGTTTTCGACGGGGAACGCCAGTTCGATGCGCCGGAAAAAATTTCGTGGCATCCAATCCGCGCTGGAAAGGAACACTCTAGGCTGGCCGGCATTCTCAAAATAAAAAATTCGGCTATGTTCCAGGAAGCGACCGACAATACTAATGACACGGATATTCTCGCTCAAGTCGGGCATTTTAGGCCGCAAACAACAGATGCCGCGGACGATCAAATCGATGGTCACATCCGCGCGCGAAGCTTCGTACAGTTTCTCGATGATCTCCTGATCGACCAGCGCGTTCAATTTCGCGACAATGCGTGCCGGTTTGCCTGCCCGAGCGTGGTCACGCTCCCGCTCAATTAGCTTGATGAGACGGCTGTGCATATCAAACGGGGCGACCATCAATTTTTTTAGTCCTGGATAACCGGCCAGACCAGTGAGCGTGTTGAAGACGATTGCCACTTCCTCCGTCAACTTCGGTTCGCTGGTCAGCAAACTAAAGTCGGTGTAAATGCGCGCAGTGCGCGGGTGATAGTTGCCCGTGCCTAGCTGCACGTAGCGCCGGAGTTGGTCTGCATCGCGGCGAACGATCAGCAGCGCCTTGCAGTGCGTTTTGAGGCCAACCACGCCATAAATGACATGCGCGCCGGCTTCCTCCAGACGCCGGGCCCACTGAATATTGCTCGCCTCATCAAACCGCGCGCGCAGCTCAACAATGGCCGTAACTTGTTTCCCGGCATTGGCTGCACTGATGAGCGCTTCGACAATAGGCGAATCACCGCTCGTTCGGTAAAGCGTGATTTTGATTGCCAGCACCTGTGGATCGTGTGCAGCGTTTTCGATCAATTCGACAACCTGATCGAAACTGTCGTAAGGATGATGGAGGAGCACGTCCTGGCGCCGCAAGACCTCGAAAAAATCGACGTGTGGTGGAAGCGCTGGATCGCGCGCCGGCTGAAAGGGCCGGTCCTTTAGCTTGGCAAACGCATCGTTCGTCACGAGCGGCATGAGATGCGTCATCGAAATCGGGCCGTCTAGTTTGTAAGCGTCAGCCTCTGTCAGGTCGAAGAACCGCAGCAGCAATTCCAAAACATCCTTTGGGCAATCCGCTTCCACTTCGAGCCGAACAGCCTTGCCTCGACTTGAACGCCGCAGCTCCTGCTCGATGCTGCGCAGCAGGTTTTCCGCTTCTTCCTCGTCGATATACAGATCGCTGTTGCGCGTGACTCGAAACGCGTGGACTTCATCCAAGATCAAGCCGGGAAACAATTCCCCGATGTGCTGTTTGATGAGGGAGGCGAGATAAATGTACTCCCACGGCTCGTCTGCGCCCTTGCCGCGTGGCAGTGCGATCAGACGCGATACCGCCCTGGGCACCTGCACGATGGCATGC
>DASQPM010000365.1:0-4488 GCA_035643935.1 Pyrinomonadaceae bacterium
AACCCGGCGGTAGATTGGTTTATTCGACATGCTCAGTCGAGCCTGAGGAGAACGAATTGGTCGTGCAAGCGTTCCTTGAAAACAACATCAACTTTTCGCAGGTAGATTTCCCGTTTCACGGCGTTCTTACGATTCCGGGCACCGCGCGGACATGGCCTCAACATCAGGATACCGATGGATTTTTTGTCGCCTCGTTGCAACGGAACAGTTGACGGCAGAGAATGATAGTAATGAGTCAGTTTGATGTCCGATAAGCTTTAGCTTGCCGTAACGCAGCGACAAACTAAAGGAAGCTCTGAACAAGTGGTCAACTCCTTGGAGTGCGGCGGCCGGGCGCCGCTTTGGTCCGCGGCGACTAGTCGCCGCATCGTTGAATCGACTCAAGCAGGCGTGGTCGTGACAGGTCGCGACTGGCCAAAGCGCTGCCACGCCAGCGCACTCCAAAGAGTTGTCGCTTACACTTGATCAGAGGTTCCTAAAGTTTATCGGACACTTTAGGTGAAAACTGACCCATTACCGAACTGATCTGTTACTTTGCGGGCGCCACTGCCGAATGTTAGACTTCGCAACTTGACGTCAGCCCGCTGGAGTAGCCGGCCTTTACTGGAGACTTGAGATAAGTGAATACGGCCACCGGGATACTCTCGGCACTTCGAAGGCTCGGCACTGTAATCGCCATCGCCATTGTTTTTCTCTTTGGTCTTGCCACTACCGTTTACCTGTCTCTCCGCAGTCCTGAAGTCAAAGTACCCGACGTGGTTGGAAAAGATCGGTTCGAAGCAGAACACATTTTGGGTGATGCTGGACTAAACTACCGCGTGCGCGCAACCAGGCCCAGCAATCAACTGAAAGCAGATACTGTTCTGTTCCAGTTGCCGCGCGCCGGTGAAGTCGTCAAGGCCGGCCAGACGGTGGCTATGGACATCAGCCGCACAGCGAAGGAAGGCGAAGCGTCTGAAGCTGTGGTTGAGAAACCGGCTGAGGAAAATGCCAAACCTGAGAATAAGAACGAGTCTGGCGCCGCGAATGAGAACAAACCAAAGCGCAATAAGAATACGAATAAGAACGCGAACGAAAACGCAAACGCGAACGCGAACGCTAACGGAAATCACAACGCAAATAGCAATCGCCCGCTCAACCGTAACGCCAACGCCGGCAACGTGAATGCTGGAACGAACTTAAACTCAAACCGCCCGGCATTGATCATTAACAACAACGCGAACCGCAGTGTTAACGAGAACCGGCACGCGCCCGTTCCGAAGCCGTCGCCAACCGCAAAGCCGAACAGAGAAAACCCATGAGGCTGGGTCGCCGCACGCTGACCGGATCGACTAAAGATGACCAGGAACATTGATATTGCGCCCTCGATTTTGTCCGCCGATTTTTCGCGGCTCGGCGCAGAGATTGAAGCAGTAGAACGCGGCGGCGCCACCATCCTGCATGTCGATGTTATGGACGGACACTTTGTCCCCAACATCACTGTCGGTTTGCCGGTAGTTAAATCTCTTGCGCGCGCGACGAAATTGCCAATCGACGCGCACTTGATGATTTCCGAACCCGGTAGATACGCAGAACAGTTTGTCGCTGCCGGAGCAAAAATGGTTTCCGTGCACATTGAAGCAGATGCGCATGTGCATCGCACGCTGGCGTCGATTAAAGCCGCGGGCGCTCTGGCCGGCGTGGTGCTCAACCCGGCTACTCCGCTTGGCAGTTTAGAAGAAGCGCTGGCTTTTGCGGATTACGTGCTGGTGATGTCAGTCAATCCGGGCTTTGGCGGGCAGACTTTCATTCCTACTTCGATAGAGAAAGTACGACGGTTGCAGGTGATGATCTATGATCGAAAACTGCCAACGCGGATTGAAATCGACGGTGGAATAGATTCCCGGAATATTGCTGCCGTGGTTGAGGCGGGTGCTGAGATCATCGTCTCTGGTTCGGCAATCTTTGGAACCGCGGATCCGGAAGCGGCGGTGCGTGAACTCCGCGAGGCGACCGTTCAATGGGTTTAGCAAGCCAGGCGGCGCGTTTAGAAAATGCGCCACGCGAGTGCGAGGGCATAACTGAGATAGTTGATTGGATTTTTCGGAGGTTATTTATGCGTTATCGTTTTTCTCTTCAATTGGCAATCTGCGCGGCATTGATTTTCGGGTTTGTCGGGGCGGCATGGGCCCAGGGCAATGCCTCGAGCGATCTGTCCGCGGTGCAACGGCTGGACGTGATGCGCTCGAAGCTCGAAGCAATGCGCCGATCACTAAATAGCGCGATCTCTTCAATGGGTGGAGCGCCAAGTGACAAGGAAAAGAAAAATCCTGACGACCCTCGCGAACGCCTGCGCGGACTCGACAAAGAAGCCGGCTCAATCCTATCTGAGGTTAATGACATCCGCTCAAAGCAAGAACGCTCGGACAAGTATGATCACACGATTCTGGATCGTCTGGAAGCGTCGGTAGCAGAAATCAAAACGAGGGTTGAAGCCGGCTTGCAGTCAACAGCAAGCGCGCGCACGGCTTCCGTTGCCTCCTCCGGCAACGCAAACAAGAAGAAGAAAAAGGGTGGACACTTTTTCGGATTATTCGGCGGTGGCGGGAACGATAAGTTCGAAGAATTAACTGGCACGGTCGCGCCTGGTCGCGATCGCGTGCTTTTTGAAGAAGCCGCAAAAGAAGTAAGGAAAGGTAATCACGAAACGGGACGCTTGTTGTTCTCGACGATCATCAACACCTACCCTGATTCAGCTTTTCTCCCGCTCGCGAAACTGGCGATCGCTGATTCTTTTTATCTCGAAGGAACGAGTGCTTCACTGGTCCAGGCAGCGCAGGCCTATCTGGATTGGCTGACCTTCTTTCCTACTGATCCGCTGGCCGACGATGCCATGCTCAAGGTCGCGGAATCCGAAATGAGACAGATGGGCTTGTCCGATCGCGACATCACGCATGCGCGCAAAGCTGAACAACGTTTGAAGTCGCTGCTGCAACAGTATCCGCAAACGAACCTGCGCGCAGTAGTGGAAGATCACCTGCGCGAAACACAGGAAAGCCTGGCGATGCACAATCTTGGAGTGGCGCGTTTCTATTACGAGGCACGCTATAACAAAGGCCGCGGGACTGGACTTAAGGGCGCGCAGTCGCGTTTGAAAGAGATAATTGATAAGTATCCAAATTTTTCACTGCGTGATGAGGTTTTGTTTCGCTTAGGCACGACTTACCAACTGGAAGAAGAGCCGGACGAAGCCGCTAAGTACTATCAGGATCTAGTGCGCAATTTTCCCAATAGCGATTATGGCGAGAAAGCGAAGGAGCAGTTGTCGATTATCGGCGCGCCTATTCCTGAACCTGATCCGGCGCGAAAGAACATCATGCCAGCCGAGAAGTCCGGATTCATGGGCAACCTGATGCAACAAGTGTCGGGAAGGGCCGACGTAACCGTCAATAGTGATGGCGTATTGATAAGTAAAGATAAGAAAGAAGGCAAAAACGACTTGATAGATGAAGCGGTTAAGTACAATGGCCAGTTGCCGGCTAACTTAACCCCGACAGCGCCAGTTCAACGTAGCACGCGGCCGTCCTCAATTAATCCGCGCCCGCAACCTGCAGTCCAGAACCCAAGCCCTACCAACGCGAAGCCCGCGGCAACGCCGCCGCCTGGGATAAAGCCCTAAGCCGGTAACAATCAGGTAAGAATCGCGGCCCGTTGTAAACCAAAACAGCGGGCCGTTGTTATTATCTGCTCGACGCAATGCTTGCCGAACGGAATGAGTTAGCGGATCATGACCGCCGGAGACAAATAATTATGGTGAGTTCACGCGAAGTCGCTGATGTGAGAAGCGAGTTATTGCGCCGGCATACTGCAACGACCAGAACCGTGCTGGCTTTGTTAATTGGTGTGGCGCTGCTCTGTGTTGTTGCTTACCTAAGTAAAAACTTTCTTATTCCAAAAAGCAATCCGTCGCTGGACATGACGGTGCGCATCAGCATTTTGATTCTGGGTTTGAGTTCGATCGCCTTACGCCGAACCAAATTCTCGACAATGCGCCTTCAGGATATTGGTAGCTTGCAGGGACCCGTCGGTCTTTTGGCTACGTTGCAAAGAACCACTATCCAGGTGGCCTTGCTCGCGTGCCTAATCTCCCTCATCGGTTTTGCGGGAACACTTTTCACCAGCAACGACTTTTACACTTATGCCGGGTCAGTGGTTGCAATTGCGGTGCTGCTTTATGCCTATCCCGTTCGCCGCGCTTGGGAGGCGGCTTTGCGGCGTTTCGCTCCAACCGAGAATCTGCCGGATTCTTCAATAGAAACCGCCTAATTCTTCTCTAAGAAACATTTTGCAAAGTGGTTGATCTCAGTTTAATACTTTGTTAATCTGAGATTGAGTTCTCCTGACCAGTCGGCCCCAGCCTCGGTCTCAATATAACCGCCTACCTCAAGGCCCATCGCTTTGGCTCACCCCGCCGGGCAGCGCTTTTAGAAATGAACATCTCAAATCCCC
>DASQPM010000366.1:0-3818 GCA_035643935.1 Pyrinomonadaceae bacterium
TGTTCGCGGAAGGTGGCCGAACGCTTTGGTTGGCACCGACCGAACTGTTTACCGTAGAGTCGTCGTTACGACGTTGCAGATTCGCCGGAATACTGGAATCAAATGGGCGGCGGTCGTAACCGTTGTTGTAGCCGACCTCAAATCCCTGCTGATAGCCGTCCCGATACTCTTCGAGCGCGCCGTAGGTGGAGGCATACGCGCGGTCGCCGCGTTCGTATTCATTCTTCGTCCGAAAATCGCGCGCCGCTTTGTTCGCGGAATCCTGAAAGCCGGCCTGGTATCCGTCTGAGTAGCCAGTGCGATACCCGCGCATGATGGCGCTGGCCTGGTTCTGAGTCTGTGGGTTCTGGGCTTTTGCCGGAACCGTTAAGAGGGAAACCGTCAACAGGGCAAGGGTGACGGTTAGTGTCAAAGCAAATCTAAAATGTTTCATCTTTCAACCTTTCCGCCGAGCGCTCTAAAGATTCGCAGAACGCGCGATCGGCTCTTCGAAAGGGAGAGCTTTCTTTGGAGTCTCAATCACTCCGGTTCCGAGTTCAAATGCTAACACCGAGTGAAACGAGTAAACAAACCCTGGCGCTTGACGCTCCCGTTAGCTGAACCTAGACTCAAACTGCCGGAGAGCCAGGTTTTCTGATGCCATATTCTAGGAGTCAGTTGTCAGTTGCTCGCGATGTTTACCTGCAACTGACAACCAACAACTGACCACTGACAAAAACCGATGCGCAGAGTTTATCTCGATCACAGTGCCACGACACCGCCGGACCCGGGGGTGATCGAGGCCATGCTTCCATACCTGACTGAGAAATTTGGCAACGCCTCGAGCGTTCATCTGTGGGGTCAGGAGGCGCGCGCGGCCGTTGACCGCGCCAGGCGACAGGTTGCCCGGTTGATTAGCGCGCGCGCGAATGAGATCGTCCTGACATCGGGCGGCACTGAAGCCAACAGTCTGGCGATCCGCGGCGTTTGCGAAGCGGCCGCTTCCCACGGACAACACATCATCACCTCGACCATTGAACATCCATCCGTTCGTGGTGCTATTGATGCATTTGAAAAGCAAGGTTGGGAAGTTACTCGCTTACCCGTTTACGATGACGGGATTGTACGAACAGAGGATGTCCGCGCAGCGCTGCGCGAAGATACCGTACTGGTAAGCGTGATGCTGGCCAATAACGAAATCGGCACCATTCAACCGATCGCGGAGATCGGAGCAGTAATTCGTACGGCACGCGACGTCGGCCACAGGCATCTTTCGTTTCACACCGACGCTGTTCAAGCGGCCGGACGTGTCCCCATCGAGGTCGAATCTTTAGGCGTTGATTTGCTTTCGTTGTCGGGCCACAAAATCTATGCGCCAAAAGGCGCAGGCGCACTTTACCTCCGGCGAGGAGTACGTTTAGTGCCGCAACAAATTGGCGGTCATCAGGAACGTGAACGGCGGGCCGGCACAGAATCCGTGGCCAACATCGTCGCTTTCGGAGCTGCGGCAGAACTGGCTCAGAACGAGAAGGACGCACGCAACGAACAAACGCGCGGCCTGCGCGATCGATTTGAAAGTGAAGTTGCGGCTCGAATTGACGAAATTACTTTTAACGGCGATCGCGAACGCCGGCTGCCACATCTGTCCAACATCTCGTTTCGATTTATCGAAGGCGAAGGTCTACTAATTCATCTGGACATGCAGGGTGTAGCCGTCTCAACGGGCTCGGCCTGTTCTTCAGGAACCCTTGAGCCCTCGCCGGTAATCCTCGCGTTGGGCCGCGCCGAAGAACTGGCGCGCGGCGCGATTCGCTTCAGCTTTGGCAAAGACAATACTGAAGACGATGTTAATTACGTAGTCGAGGCTCTGGTTCACGCCGTCACTAGTCTGCGCCATCTTTCACCGTTGTCACGGCAGACGGCTGCGGTCACTTAATCTTGTCCTACTCAGAAACTTTTAGAGATCACATCGCGCATCCGCGTAACGCCGGCGAACTGCCGGACGCCAATGCAATTGCTGAGGAAACTAATCCCGTCTGCGGCGATCGCCTGCGTCTGAGTCTTAGCATTCGCGATGGTCGCATCGAAACCGCACGGTTTCTCGCCTATGGTTGCCCGGCGACCCTGGCGTGTGGCTCCGCGCTCGCGGAAATGCTGGAAGGAATGAAGGTCGAAGACGCGTTACATTTGACGCGGAAAGAAATTGTCAGCGCGGTTGGTGGACTGCCCACAAGGAAGCAACATGCGGCAGCTCTGGCGATTGAAACGCTGCGCGCCGCGATTGAGAGCAAGGAGATTGCGACAGTCCGCGCAGCGGACGATGAATGACAATAGCCCACTGATTTATCGGTGGGATGGGATGCGATAAAGTCGACATGTCCGTGAAACGGACGGCTGAGCTTCAGAACACGAGTACCCTCAGCCGTCCGCTTCGCGGATTTCGTCTCTTGTTGATAACGTGATCCCAGCGATAAATCGCTGGGCTATTTCCAGCCATCCGCTGCGCGGACTCATTTTCATCCGCATCCTACAATCGAACACACGAACCCGAAAGTAATGAAGGTTGCAACGTCACTTTTACTACACCTGCTTATTTGAATTCAGGGATTAACCACTCGCGATCGAGTCCCGGCCGTCGGCGAAGGTTGCGGCTTCTTGTGGTACTCAGGCCCACAATATTTCTTTGGCTCCTGTCCGATGACGAAAGTCTTGGTGCGGATCACCGGACAACTTTCCACCGCAATCAAGCCCGTCGTGGGATCGATGTCCAGAGTGATCGTGCCCTGGAGTTTGGGCGAACCATCTTCATAAAAGTCGCGCCCATCGCTCTTTGATCGCGAATCGTTCTTGGGCGTGGGCTTTGCTTTCGGCGTTTCAGGCGGCGGAGTATCGGGAAGCACGGCCGGCTCAATGCTGGGATCTTTGTTTGTTTCTTGTCCGTCAGTGGCGCCCGGTTGCTGGGCCATCTCTTCTGTTACCTCGGCGTTTTCCGAACCAGGTCCAGTCCCATTCACAAAAAGTTCAGCGCGCTTATTTGTCGAATCGGCCTGGGCGATCTGGCCGGTGGTGGGATCGATGTCCTTCTGCTGAACGCCTTCAGGCAATTGCCAATCGCCCGTCCACTCGGGATGATTCGCGAGCGCAACGCTCATAAAGTCCGCCCAAATCGGAAGCGCTGAAGCCGCGCCCGTCAAACCCAACTGCGATCCGTCGTCGAACCCGACCCACACCGCACACACCAGATTGGGCGTGAAGCCGACAAACCAGCCGTCCCGCGACGTGCCGGTTTTGCCGGCGACGTTGTACTTGAATCCCCGGGCGCGAATCGGCGCGCCCGTGCCGCGGTTGACGACATCTTTCATGAACGAAGTCATGATGTAAGCAATCTCAGGCCGCAGCACTTCGTTCTTCTGCGCATTGGGCTGGGCGATCGTTGTTCCGTTTCCAGTAGTGACGCGGTCAATTGCGATCGGCGCGGTGCGAGTTCCATTCGCGGCGAAGGCGGTGTACGCCGAAGCGATCTGCAAAGGAGTTGCTTCAGCAGTGCCCAGAGCCATCGCCGGATAAGCATGCGGCACCCGCGGCAATCCGGCTTTAGCCGCGAGGTTCATGACGCGACCAATCGTTACCTCCATGGCCACGTCAACTGTCACTACGTTGAGGCTGTGCACCATCGCGTCGCGCAATGTGACCGGCTGCATGGAATACTTGTCGCCCATGTTGCCCGGAGAGTATTCCTGATTGTCATACGAAAAGGTCTTTGGCTCGTCTTTATAAATCGTCGCCGGAGTAATCACTCGCGGCACGGGGTCATACGCAGTGTTCAAAGCAGTGGCGTA
>DASQPM010000367.1:0-2207 GCA_035643935.1 Pyrinomonadaceae bacterium
GTGGCTGACCATTGATGTCAATCATTCCGGCGATCAGCCCGTCAGGGAGCTTGAAGTTGTTAACGTCGATACTACCGCGGACCTGGCGCTTTTTGAGTCGGACGATTTCGCTGAGCCTGTTTTCGTTGCAACGAATGCAGCGAACGAACGCCACTCGACTCAGACACAGCGCTCGCCAGTCAATGATGATGAATTGGTTTCGTCAGCCATTATGGAACGCTTGCTGAGTACTGACTCTTCCGAACGAGCGGCGGCCCTGGCCGATCTGGCTCAGTCAGGCGACGAGGATGCGTACCGCATGATTGTCAGAGCGTTTGACGATCCCAGCGCTGAAGTTCGCAATGCCGCCGCACGCGCGCTTTCCGAATTGTGGGCGGATCTAGCCGCGTCGTTTACTCGGGCACTGCGCGAGGCATCGCCTGAAAGACGGCGCAAGATTGGCTCGGCAATCGCCGGATCGGGTCTGGCAGCCAATGCGATTAACAGTCTTATCGGCGAAAGCCGCGAACGAACCTATGATGCCTTTTCGATTCTCTTCCTGATGGCCAAGGCCGGCGAAGTTCAACCGCTGATGCAGGCGATCAGCAAGCATACAAACATCGAAGTCAGGCTCACGGCAATCAAGTTGCTTGCGCTCAGCAACCAACCACAGGTGCTGCCGGCTCTACGCAACCTGGCCGCGCGCGAAGCGCTGCCCACCGAAGTTCAGGCCGCGGTGATGGAAGCGATTTATCTGATTAGCACACAGACTCGGGAAGTTGCGTAATCGCGTACGACAGGTTTTAGGTTGTCGTGTGTGATCGACAAACTGAAGTTTGCCGCACAGCTACCCGCTCAGCGCGTAAGCATCCTTTAGCCACTTCACCAAATTCGGGATCGACTTCAGCAGGCGAGATAAGTTTTAGTTCGTGATGAAAACGGTTCGCGGACGTGCGCTCGGTTTTGTGGATCCGCGGGCTGGATAGCTTGCGATCGCTTTTGATCGTCAAGGCAATCGCGCCCTTGCGCGTGACGACACCGGCGAACGCCGTCTTGTTGACCAAATGAATCGAAGTCTTCTTTGGCTCTTCGATCACCTGGCCAAATTGACGTGCGATTTTCAACAGCCGATCATAAGTTGCCCGCACAGACGCATCCTTACCTTCAAAGTGAGACTTAAGTGTGAATCCGTTCGTTGATGCTTTGATGACAACTCCTTTGGCTAAGGCGATTCTTTCTCCCCCTCCCTTATGGAATGTATATACCGGAGATAGGTGACATATGTCTCCGGTATACACACTTTGGGAGAGGGGGAAAACTTAATCTCGATAAGACGAATCGATTCGATCCAGTTTGCGCCGCAAGCCCGGCCAGGTCAGTTCCGCGCCCTGACCGACCGTGACTGCCTTTACCTGTAACTCAACCAAACGAAGAATTGGGTCCGGCACGTTCACTAGTTCGGCGTCGCCCGACTGGGCCAGTATCTGAATCTTACAGGCGCGCTCAAGCAGAAACATTGCCAAAAAGGCCTCTGCGGTGGTGCGGCCGACAGTCAGCAAGCCGTGATTTCGCAGAATCATGTGGTGCTTATCGCCCAGGTCCGAAACCAGGCGCGGCTTCTCGTCTTCGTTGAGCGCCAGGCCTTCATAGTCATGATAAGCCAGCGAAGCCCGCACCAACATTGCTTGTTGCGAAATCGGCAACAGACCATCCTTCTGTGCCGAGACGGCAGTGCCATAGTCGGTGTGCAAATGCATTACGCATAACGCGTCTTCCCGCGCGGCGTGTACGGCACTATGAATCGTGAAACCGGCGGGATTAATAAAGTAAGGCGACTCCATTACTTTGTTTCCGGCAAGGTCCACTTTTACCAGACTGGACGCCGTGACTTCTTCGAACATCATTCCGTAGGGATTCAGCAGAAAGTAATGTTCCGTGCCCGGCACGCGCGCGGAGATGTGCGTGAAGATCAGATCGTCCCAACCGTACAAAGCTACGAGTCGATACGCTGCGGCCAGATCGACGCGCGTCTGCCACTCTGGCTCTGAAATCTGATCGCGGATGGTTGACGCTTTGGCAGTTGCATTCATTGGATCACCTCAGAAAATGTCGAATAAGATCTTTCGGGAACTCACTTGAACTCAAACGACTTCAGATAATCCGTGTAGGACTGCTCCCAGCGCCCCACAGTCTTTGCCGGACCGACAAGCTTGAGGAAATAATTTCCT
>DASQPM010000368.1:0-2203 GCA_035643935.1 Pyrinomonadaceae bacterium
GAGCCCTCCCTAACGGTCGGGCTTCTGACGCGATCCTATTGCTAGCTAAGGGTCAGCAGAGAATCCGACACTGGTTCTAAGGAAGGCAAAGAATTCACAGGCCGGTTAAGCGAATTGGTTCCGTTGCGATTTACGCGGGACACGCCGGGACGAATCTTGCCGGCTTCGCAAGCGGCAATGAAAGCAGCTACGACTCGCGCGTCGTAACGCGTGCCGACGAAACTTTTCAGTCTGGTCAGCGCGGTCTCCAGGTCCATCGCCCGCTGGTACGGACGCTCAGTAGTCATCGCATCAAAAGTGTCGGCCACTGACACAATCCGCGCCTGCATGGGGATTTCATCGCCTTTCAGACCCTGCGGATAACCGCCGCCATTAATCATCTCGTGATGCATGTGCATGCCCGGGAGAAAATCGCGCATCGCCGGAATCTGCGACATGATCTTATACCCCTTTTGTGGATGGGTCTTCATGATTTCGAACTCGGCGTCAGTCAGCGCCGCCGGCTTCTTCAAAACATTGTCGTCGATTCCGATCTTGCCCACATCATGCAGCAAAGCACTGATGCGAATTTGTTCGATTTCGTTCTCTGGCAAACCGAGCCCCTGAGCCGTGGCCACAGAAAATCGCGAGACGCGTTCAGAATGGCCGCGCGTATAAGGATCTTTGCCGTCAATCGCGGCCGCGAGAGCTTTGACGGTGCCCAGAAACAAGTCGTGATTTTCGTTGGCCGAACGCTGCAGGTCGCCGACAAAACGTTCCACCTGATCCGTCATTTGATTGAAGGAAGCGCCAAGTTGGCCAAGCTCGGTGCGTCCCGGGACTTTGACGCGTTGCGAGAAATCGCCGGCCGCAATGCGAAGCGCTCCGGCAGCCAGTTCGCGCACCGGACGGGTCAGCTTCTCTGCAAAATAGAATCCGATCAGCAAGACGAGGGTTGCGGCCAGCAAACTTATGTACAGTGTTTGTTTTCGCATATCGCGGACCGAGGCCAGCGCGGCTGCTTCGTCTTGAATCGCGACTACGCCTAACAGTGAATTGTGATCCAACTCAGCCGTTGCGTACGACCCCAGCATCGGGGTGATGCGGCCGTCGCGATCCAGAGTGAACGGCGCCAGCGCCGATTGCACTTGTGCACCTGTCTCAAGCCAATCCTGCACCACCTTCAAATCAGTCATCGGCCGTTCTGAAAAAGCCACGGCGGCATCGGGATGCGCCACGGCCTTTCCGTTCTGGTCGACGACAAAGACGACGGGCAGTCCGGCATCGAGTAGTTCGCGCGCACTCTTTGACGATGATTGCTGAACTGCCTTGAAGACTTCCTGAAACGAGACCACGGCGACTACGGCAGCAACGATTTCATCGCCATCCATTACCGGCGCTGCAATCGTCAGCCCCATCTCCTGGCCGGAACGAATGATTTGCGGCCGTCCCATGATTACGCCGCGGCTATTCATGCGGACCAGTACTTCGCTGATGCGTTGGTCAAGTTCTTCTCGCTTGATCAAGTCAGGTTGAAAGGCGCGATGGATTTCTCCTCTGACAGGACAAATCGCCAAAGCGATTAAGTTGGGATCCTCCTGTAGCGTAGTCTGCAGGCGAGCATCATCACGAGTGCTGGCGAGCAGTCGAATACCGCCCGATATCTCAAAGGCGCGCGCCAGACCGGTGACCACGTCGCGATAGCGCTGGCCATAAAGTTCGATTTGTCTGGCCTTGTCCTGAACCAGTTGCGCCTGATAGCGTCCCTCGACAGCGCGCAGTTCTTCTGCGCTGCGCCTCGACAACAGGATGCCGGCGAGGCCGAGGGGCAAAAGGCCGACCAGCAGCAACACTGCCAGCACGACATAAAGCAGTCGGATTCGGTTAAAGCGTTCGAACACTCTGAATCGTGGAAACCCTTGGTGGTGAACTGCGGAAAACTTTTCGAGATAGGCGCTGGACGTTACGGGTAAGCAGGCGGTCCCGCCCGCTTGGCCACCTCACCTAGACTAGTTGGTCATCGGCGCTGTTGTCAACCGTTTTGGCCGTGCTTTAACTGCTGAAATACTTAGATTAAACGGTGGCGCCGGAGAATCTAACGAGCGCGACGCGATGGACTCACGACAAAAGGGCCCATCGGCTAAGCCTGATCTGATTGGCCAGCGCGGTTTCGTGCGATACTTTTGCCGACTTGCCGGCCCCGGGCGGCGTCTAAAAGGTTGAG
>DASQPM010000369.1:0-4180 GCA_035643935.1 Pyrinomonadaceae bacterium
GAAAGAACCGGTCAGCGTTTCAGGCTTCCCATACGCTTCGGCGAGCGAGACGGCGACCACCGTGCCCGGCAACGCCCAGGGCACAAGTATCAGCCACGAAAGAACACGATGCCAGGTGCGCCTGCGCTTTCTTACGATCAATGCCGCGACACAAAAGCTCCAAAGCAGCGCGGCAACGGCAGCGATTGCCGACATCGACAGGCTATTGAGAAAGACTTCGCGCGCAGCATTATCTGAAAAGATCCGGACGTAGTTTCCGAGTGTGTACGCCGACGGCAAAGTTTGCGTGGTCCAACTGCCTTCGCGCGCAAAGCTCACCAGCAACAGCGTCAACACGGGCAACACCAGCAAGACAGAAAACACAACTCCAAACGCGATGGCGACCGCGCGTGTGCGGCCGGTCGCAATTGTTCTGCGAGTCTTTGCCGTGCCCTTCATTGCGGCCGCCGCAAAACGGCGCGTTCCCTCATAACGTTGAAAGAAGATCAGCGCACTAAGCGAAATCATAGCGAGAATTACAGTTTACGTTATCGCAAGCGTCAAATCTCCGCGCTGGCGCGCGGTGTAGATTTCCAGCGTGAGTACACGCACGCCGCCGCCAAAAAGTAATGGAGCGCTAAACGAAGCCATTGACGTCATAAACGTCAACAATGCCGCCGCAACCAGCGATGGCGTCAGTTGCGGCAACACAATTCGCGTCAATACGCGCGCTCGCTGTGCGCCCAAACTTTTTCCCGCTTCCGCGAGGGCGGCATCGATCCGGCTGAGGCCCGCGCCTGTCAAGACGTAGAAAAACGGATACATCGTGTAGGCGTGGAACAGCAGTAAGGCCGGCCAGCCGCGTAACGACCAGGGCGCGCGTTCAAGGTGAAACACCGACTGTGCGACGCGCGCCAGGATACCCGACTCGCCGCAAAGAAAAATAAACGCGACGGTGCCAACCAGCGGCGGCAAAACGAGGGGCAGCGCAGCGAGCGTCGCAAACAGACGCCGTGCGGGAAAAGTAAAACGCTCAAAAAGAAAAGCAAGCGGAATACCGATGGCCGCGCAGAACACTACCGTTAAGATTGAGATCGCGACGCTCGAGAAAATTGCTTTAAGTACGATTCGCTGGGCTAGAACTTCGCGATAGTTCTGAAGAGACCAGTTACCTTCGCGTTGTAACGAGAGCAGAACGACGTGAAGGTTCGGATAGATGACGCCGTAAAGCAGGACGACGGCAACGATCAGGAGAAGAATGAGACGCGAAGATAGGGCGACGCGGCGACGCGGTGAAAAAATCTTGGGATTCGCCATTCAGAGTTTCGCTGGGAGCGCGGGCGTCCCGCCCGCAATGAGCGCGAAGCGCGAAAAATGTCTCGCCAACTGACCGTCGCCCACGAAGGAGCGTCTTACGACACTTGGCGGGCGGGACGCCCGCGGTCCCAGTATTAGGTTCATTCTCTAAGCAGTGAAAGACGCTCAGGAGGCAACACGGCAGCGCAATGAGTGCCTACAGCAAAAGCATTTGGTTGCAGCACCAGTGCCTCTAACATCAAACCAGCGGCATCAAGTTTGATCGTCGACGTCGCGCCCGCGAAGTCGATTTCATGGACTTCAGCGGCAATGCTGTTGTCCTGGCCGTCGGAAGCTTGCCGCAATTGCACGTGCTCAGGTCGAATCGCTAGCGTGCATGGTTTGTTCAGCGGCCCTGGTTCGCCTTTCTGAATAGGCATCCGCAGCGTGTGCCCGCCTTGCAAAGTTTTGAACTCGCCAGTTCCTTCGTTGCTCGAGCTGAGTCGCATCACCTGAATCAGATTATTTCTGCCCAGGAAGCGGGCGACCGGAAGCTTTGCCGGATGCTCGTAAAGTTCGCGTGGCGCGCCTGTCTGCAACAGACGTCCGCCAACCATCACGCTGATGCGATCGCAAAGCGCAAACGCTTCTTCCTGATCGTGTGTTACGTAAACAGCGGTCAGACCCAGACGGCCGACCAGCTCACGCAATTCGCCGCGCGTTTCTTCTCGCAAGGTCACATCGAGATTTGAAAGTGGCTCGTCAAAGAGCAGCAACGCCGGTTCGATCGCGATCGCACGCGCAATAGCGACGCGCTGCTGTTGACCTCCGGAGAGTTCATCGACGCGCCTTTTCTCGTAACCGGGAAGCTGGACCAGTTCCAGCGCGCTCTTGACGCGTTCTTTTATCTCGGCGCTCGGTCTATGTCGCGCGCGCAGGCCAAAGGCAACATTTTCCGATACGTTCAGATGCGGGAAGAGCGCGTAGTTTTGAAAGACCATCCCAAAACCGCGACGTTCCGCCGGCAGGTTGGTGATGTCGCGACCATCAAACTCAATCAACCCGGCATCCGGTTTCTCCAGGCCGGCGATCATGCGCAGCGTAGTTGTCTTGCCGCAGCCGGATGGACCAAGCAACCCGAAGAACTCACCGCGCCCGACGTCAAGCGAGATGTCCGCAACGGCGGGCGTCGCGCCGTAGCTTTTAGAAATGTTTTTTAAAGAAAGCAGAGGCATTTTATATTTGGCCAGCAAAACCTCGACAGTGGACGACAAAGTCAGAACGGGGAGCGGTAGCGACCTGGTCGACTAGCGCGACGGAAGACTGTCGAAAGGCCTGGTTTTCGTAAGAAGCGAAGTGTTCCATCTCAAACCCGGTCGCTACCGCTCCCGGTTCTGACTTTGTCTAGTTCATTGTTTGTTGTGATCGCGAATTTCTGTGTCCCAGTAACGCAGCCATTCGCCGCTTTGTTTGCGCAAAACATTCCAATCGAGCGGCATTGCGTTGACCTTTTCATTCATCCACGCCGGCAATTGGCTGCGATCCACATCCGTGCGCACCGGAACGCGATAGTACTTCTTGGCTGCAAGCACCAGCGCTTCTGAAGTCGTCACAAACTCATAAAAACGTTTCGCCTCAGCTTCATGCTGGGCGCCGCGCAGAACTGCAATACCGTCGGTAATCACCGGGGTGCCGCTCGTGGGAAAGTTATAACCGATCGGAAATCCTTTTTGCTCTTTGTAGATCCAAACGTCCGGGAGGTTCCACAAAGTCACCAGCCCTTCGCGCCGCACCAGTTTCTGCATCAGCAGTGTGCCGTCGGCGGTGTATTCATGCACATTCGCATCTAGTCGCCGCAGCCAATCATAACCCCTGTCCGGCGAGCCGGTCTCTTTGTAGAAACGCCAGATCATGGCTCCAAAGATTGCGCGCATCGAATCCGACGGATTCGGGTTTCTGATAAGAACTTTGTCGCGCCACTTCGGATCGAGCACGTCATCCCAGTCTTTCGGCGCCTCTTCAGGCTTAACAGCGTCGCTGTTGTAAACGATTACTTCCGGCGTTTGGTAAGTGCCGTACCAATTGTCGTTTGCGTCGCGACTGCTTTCCGGAACATTGGTCGCCCAGGTGGGGCGGTAAGGCGTCAACAGGTTTTCTTCCGCGGCAGTTTGAAAAGTCGTATGCGCGGCGCCCCACCACAAATCCGCTTGCGGACGATTACGTTCGGCGCGCACGCGCTCGAGAATTTCACGCGAGCCCATGTCGAGAAACTCAACGTTCACTTCCGGACGTTGTGTTTTGTAACGAGCAACGAAATCGCGCAGCATATCCTGACCATGCGGCGTGTAGATCAGGAGTTTGTTAGTCGACGGGCCCGATCGGTTGCATGAGAAAAGCAGGGCGCTCAGGCAGGTCATCGTTAACAACAACTTTGCTGCGCGCATCGACATTTCATGTTAATTCAGGTTGGGATTGTTGGAACGCGCTCATGCTAACACACAACGAACGTCAGCAATATTCGATTCAAGGTGGATTGCCTACGGTAGTTCTCTGTGCGTCCTCTGTGTTCTCTGTGTCTCTGTGGTGGAAATAGGCGACAGGAAAAACTCACCACAAAGACACAAAGAACACGGAGGTTTCACAGAGATACTGAGGTCCAGGTAATTCATGCTGTCCTTTCGTGAACGCTGCGAAACATATAAACTTCATGTTTGAAGGCAAGTGAATAATCGTGATGGCTGAAAAACGAAAAAAGGGAATCGTTAAACGAGGTGGTTTGGAGATTGCCAAGAAAGTTCTCAAGGCGCTTCCAGTTATCGGTTCCTTATTCACGGTTGGCTTTGCCGGCCACGATATTAAGAAGAAAGGGTTGGTTGCGGGCGCTCTGCACGTGGGACTTGATGCC
>DASQPM010000370.1:0-7361 GCA_035643935.1 Pyrinomonadaceae bacterium
AGTTCTCAATCGTACGCGTTTGGCGAATGATGTTTCTTGGGAAACTCAGCGGAAAGCCATAGGCATTCCGCACTGTGCGGCGGCAAGCCGCAATCGCTGCTGCCCGCCACGTTCCAATACGCTATAGTTACTTTTTGTGCAAAGCTTGCGCCGCCGAACAATTCGTTGCCACAATCAGCATGTTTCTCAACGGACAACTTACTGCGGCAATTAAGTTAAAGAACGCATTCTTCAACGCCGATCTATCGGAATCTGTGGTTGCTGTGACTGACCATCGATTTGCTTTAGTCATTTGGCGCACACAAAATCCGGCCAACTCAGACTTTGAATTGCTTCAATTAATAACAGTCGAGGAAAAACCATGCGAAATACGAAATACCTAAACGCACTGTTGGTCTCTTTGATCATGGCAACTATTCTGATGGGCAGTTGCAAAGGAAGCACATACGAATTAAGCAATGGCGGTAACAAACCGCTGGCCGCGAGCGATGCCAGCACTATTTCGCCTACAAGTAATATGACGGCGCCGCGCTCCGGTCACACGGCGACATTGTTACCCAACGGCCAGGTTCTGATTGCGGGTGGCATGGAACGTAACGGAGTCTTTTTTAGCAGCGCCGAGCTTTACGATCCGGCGACGGGAAGATTCATCGCTGCCAATCGAAACATGAGCAGTCAACGCGTGGGACATAGTGCGACACTGTTGCGCAATGGCAAAGTGCTTATTGCCGGTGGCTGGAGCAGCGATGGCCTGCTTGCCAGTGCCGAACTTTACGATCCAGGCACAGGCATGTTTACTCCCACCGGTAGCATGTCGGTCGCGCGCGGAGACTTTACTGCCACCTTGCTGGCAAATGGCAAGGTGTTGATTGCCGGCGGCGAAAACAGCGGCGCGCTTTTGAGTGCTGAGGTTTATGATCCTGGGATTGGACAATTTACCCCGACCGGTAACATGCACGCAGGACGCACTATGCACACCGCCGTTCTTCTCTCTGATGGAAAAGTGTTACTTGCCGGTGGCGGGGAATATCAACATCCGCTCGCCACCGCCGAATTGTACAATCCGACCAGCGGGACTTTTACGATCACTGGCAACATGACCGTCCCGCGTTACAAACAGGCGGCGTTGTTGTTGGCTGATGGGAATGTGCTCGTGGTTGGCGGGTCAGACGGCCGTGATTGGCAGGGCCAATATGCTAATGCGGAAATCTACAGTCCGGCAAAAGGTGTCTTTTCAGCTATCGCCAACATGAACATGGCGCGTTTCAAATTGCCGGCGGCAATTGCCCTGCTGAAAAATGGCAAAGTCTTGATTGCCGGCGGTGGTGAACAGGTAGAAGTTTACGATCCTGCCTCAAGAACCTTTAATGTGGCCACCGGTCGGATGGATGCGGCAAGATTTTATTCGACGGCGACCCTGCTGACAGACGGTCAGGTTCTGGTTGCCGGCGGATACGATAATCACAGTGTCGCAAGTGCAAAGGCCTGGACGTTTAAATCAATCTAACACGTCGTTGCAGGTGCGCGCTTCTATAGAACAACCGTTGGATCGGGAGGGCGACTGTTGGTGCAGAACCGGGAGCAGTGGCGACCGGATGCAACGCACCATCAACAGTAGATCTGTTTTTTGAAGTGATTCGGGAGCAGCGTCGGACGTGCATTCAAATTTCGCCACGCCACTTACGTTGCGCGTAGCATCCCGTCGCTACGGCTCCGGGTTCTGCACACAGCATTGCGTTAGGCGCTTCTCAGGTGCAACATTCAATGCAACGCAATCGTACTGGTCTCTATGACAAAACAGATTAGTAGCCGCTGAGGTGTAATTATGAATCGGCGGTTGATTGTGGCGCGACTGATAAGTGTAACTGGTGTTCTCTTGCTGATTGTTGCAGCTATTCATCTGCTTGTGACACCTGTTCTAAAGAGCTTTATTTTAGACCGCGTGCTGACGCCGCAAGAATTACGGATTGTCTCTCCACCTTTTCTGCTGAATCATATTGTCGTCGGCATTCTGCTCATCCCCCTGGGATTCATTACGCTTTATACTGCTGCGGGAATACGCGCCGGCGAACGTTGGGCCTGGGTAATCAACCTTGCAATCGGGCTTACCATCCTGAGTCTGCCGGTCGTGCTTGTCTTCGTGATGCGCGCAGAGTATTTCCAAGCGCTTCCATTTCTAATTGCAACCGCTCTGATAACAATAGTTGGTATTACAATGACGGCGGCGCTGATGTTAGTGCGACATGATTTTCGAAAGTAAGTTGATGTGCGTCATCAGGCCGCGTCGAACAGCTCTTTCAACCGAGTTCTATGAACACAACTCCATTAACCAACATCGCACCGGAAGTTTTTAGAAAACGGCTTCTTGTCGAAGGTTATTTTGACGTGGAAGTGACTGAAGACAGCCTGAGAAAATATTTTGCGCGCATCACATCTGAGCTGGGACTGCGGACTTACGGGGAACCAATCATTCATCGGACGAGCGGCGCGGGTAAAGACATCAACGAAGGCTTTGATGGATTTGTCCCTCTAGTTGATTCCGGGATTTATATTGGGGTGTGGGTGAATCCGAAGTTTCTTTCAACCATTATCTACACGTGCGGAGAATTTGACGCAGAGAAGGCGGTAGGTTTGGTGGAAGAGATCTTCCGACTTTCTGATTTTCAGTCGGGGATTTTCTGAAGGCAGTTCCAAGTTAGGAGTTGGCTTTGATTACCTGTTACCTGAGTTACATCATTGATCCGGACAAGCTGGCCGAATTTGAACATTACGCCCGCCTGTGGACTTCTTTGGTGGAGAAGTTCGGCGGTACTCATCACGGATACTTCGTTTCTAGTGACGCGCCGGCTTCTGCCGAATTTAGTTTTCCTGACATCGGCGCACCTGGCCCGAACAATCTGGCGGTAGCTTTGTTTAGTTTTCCCGGCGTTACGGAATATGAACAGTTCCGCCAAAACGCTGCTGATGATGCAGAGTGCCAGGCGGCCACGAACTATCAAAAGAAGACGAACTGCTTTCTGAAATATGAGCGCAGTTTTATGAGGCGCGTAGCGTAGCCGTTAATTGGGAACCGCCAGGTACTTGTGGTTTAGTCAGGTCGAGCCGTTCTGTTGCCCGGCTTTACTACTCTGGTTGAGCCGTCGGAAAACTTTACAGTCAGGGTGCCGTCGGCAGCGCGAAAGAATTGCGGCGCCGAGGCGGATGAACCAAATGAGCGGGTGCGCGACTCACTCGCCGGCGCTGACGAATTATTTTCTAAGTCGGGGTTTGGCAACCGCAACGCCGGCGCGCCAACCGCAAGGCGTGGCTTCGAAGGCCTGGGATTCGACGACTGCTGCGGCTTCGTTGCCGCAGGCCGCGCATTCACAATCACGCCCTCTGTTTTCTTTTCGCCAGCTCGTTCACTCGCACGCGGGCTATTGTTCGCTTCTCTTTTCTTTTCATTAACAAGCCTGCCGGCATGTTCGCGATCGTTCGCTTCCCTCTTCGCATTGGTAACAACGCTATTATTGACCGCTGGGCGTTCCGCTTTGCGCGGCGCCGGCTGCTGTCCGTCGCCAACATTCGCAGCCGCAGCATTACTATTGGGAGCATTTGGCGATTGCGAGTCATAAAAAATCGCAAAGGCCACCGCAGAAACAATCAGCAGCAGGGCCGCGACTGGGCCCGGACCAAATCGGCGCCGCGATTCAACCATTGCCAGGTGTGGAGCACTGCGGTCTGATCGACGCACTATCGTCTCCTCGACTTGTGAATCGTCCTTTGCCGGCCCGTTCACCGGCGCTTTGACCGGAGCAATGTTAATGCGACCGACGCGTCGCAGCGCTTCGCGAAAATCCGTGGCATTCGCATAGCGTTCCTCGGGACGAAGCGCCATCGCTTTTCCCAGAATGGTCGCGACCTGGGGGCCAACCGTCGCGTAGATTTTGTTCGCCGGCTGTAGTGGATCCGGCTTGGAATTAATAATTGCCGAGGCGCGCTCCAGTGCGTCAGGTGGTTTGATGCCAGTCAACAGGTGATAAAGCGTTGCGCCAAGCGCATAAATGTCACTACGCGGATCAGTGCGCCGGTCCTCGATCTGTTCGAGCGGCGCGTACTGCCGCGTGTAACCGAAAAATCCGCGCGAAGCTGTAACGGAAGTGTCGGCGGGGTCGGCCCGTGCGAGACCAAAATCGAGCAGCGCGATCTGGCCGCAGGCAGCAAGTTTCAAGTTGTGCGGCTTGATGTCGCGGTGAATCACCTGCCGATCGTGCGAGTGTAAATAGATCAGCGCGTCAAGCAATTGGTCGGCCCAGGCAATTACTTGATCGCGCGGAAAGGGCCCGGGTTGCTGCGCAATGATTCTGGCGAGATCGGTTCCCGCGATAAATTGCAGCACCAGAAAGGCGCGATTGCCTTCGACAAAATGATCGGTGACGCGCGGCAATGCCGAATGCTGCAAGCTCGCCAGCAACCGCGCCTCATGCTCAAACTGTTTGCGCATCGAAGGCTCCGCTGAAAGCGTTTCTTTCAGCGCGACGGTTATGCCCAAACGTTGATCGACCGCTTCGTAAACTGCACCCATGCCGCCACGGCCGAGTTTGCGCACAATGCGATAACGACCTTGCACGACCGTGTCGGCGGCGAGCGGAGGGTCAGGCACGACGTCTCTGGATTCTAAAGTTGCGGTCAAGGGGCGAGCTCCGTAGAGAAGTTGAAACGCTGGATCGTTGGCAGCCACAACAGAAAACCTTCTTTTGGGCGCTTGAGATTTGAGAACTACGGTCTGGGGCGAGATCGCACGCGGGGCGGGACGACTAAATCACGTGTGTCGAGCATTGCGACACTGATGGAAGTATACGCTAGCGTTAACAAGCGGACAAGGAGGAGCGGTAGTGTCCTAATCCTTAGATTCAGAATTTATTTTGCTCAGGAAGAATCCTCGTATTCACCAGGATACCGAAAAGCTGGATATTTGAAGATTCGTTTAGCAGCGTAAGGGGTCTTCTAAAGTTCACTAGATAAGCGAATGCCCTTTTGATCTACTACAAGAGAGCTTGATCCGTTAGGTGGTAGCCCGAATAACCCATTAACAACTATGTGTGTCGGTGTCTCATAGATGATCTGAAGAATAGGCACTTTATTCCGATCAACGATTTCAAGTGCCACTTCATTTGAGTTTAGTTCGCAGTCTGGTGGTATCACGTCGTAGTTGTTGTTTTTAATCTCAAACGGGTAGGGGAGCTCGGGTCGATAAAACGTTACGTCTACAAACAGAGTCCCGTTTCTTACATACATGAGGACAGGTTTTAGCTTGTTAATTTCAGGCGTAACTTCAATTGGGGTGCCTTCCAAGGCGACTTTGGTCGCCATCGTGGTATTGCCACCAGCACTTACACTGAACCGTTCAGGTGTTTGTTGGAATGTGGGATGTTTTAGTATTGGGGTATTGGTAATCCCTTGTTTGTTGACAGAAATCTGATTCAGAATGACGCCAATTAGTATCCAAAGAGCCAGGGTTAGACCGATGCCAGCAAAGATAACGGCACCTCTCAACCCAGTTATTGTGTACAGAACTATTGGGCCCACCAGCAATAAGATTACACCTACTGCTAGGTTTCCAAAAATCCCAAATCGCTGAAGATCATGCGCCACGCCCTGAAGAATCTGCCTTGGCAACTCCTTTACTGGGCGCTCATTACGGCTTTCGGAATGGATGCGTTCGTCGGATTTTTGCTGGCTCTCATCGTTCATTAAAACGCGAAAAGGGATTAGGTGAATTCAAGTTTGAAGTGCAACCGGTATTAGGTCAACAATAATCTCGCAGCAAAGACTGATGCTGGCAACAAATCATGAACACGCTCAATGCAGAACCGAGAGCGGTAGCGACCGGATGCTACCGTCGACGATGAATAGAGCATTCGAGCGGCTTCAACATTGAATGCTAGCATCCGGTCGCTACCGCTCGCGGTTCTGCAATGGTTGCTCTTCAAAGTTGAATTCGTGTTGGACCAAAGCGCCGTGCGCTGGTGGACCTCAATCCCCAGCCGCGCTGATGTGCTCATCTTCTTGAGCACGGACGCTATCAACTTCGGCGGGCTCTTCACGCGCCCGGCGTCGCAAACGAATCCCGCCGCGCAGCCCAGCCGCCGTGCCGGCGAGTTTGCGCCAGCGCGCGGTGTGACGCAGATCATCAAGCAGTGAGTAAACAACCGGCGTGGCAATCAACGTCAGCATCAGCGACAGCGTCTGGCCGCCGATGACCACCACCGCTATCGAACGCCGTTCTTCGGCGCCGGGGCCGGTGCCCAAAGCGAGCGGCAGCATGCCGGCAACCAGTGCCAGCGTGGTCATCAGAATGGGCCGCAGCCGATCTCGATTGCCCTGCATGATCGCTTCGTGACGCTCGATGCCGCGCGAACGCAAGCTGTTCATGTGATCGATTTGCAGGATCGAATTTTTCTTTACCACTCCGAACAGGACCAGGATTCCCAGCGCTGAATAAAGATTGAGCGTGTCGCCGGTGGCCCACAACGACAGCAGCGCAAACGGAACTGAAAGCGGCAAGCTTAGCAGAATCGTGATCGGATGGATCGTGCTTTCAAACTGCGACGCGAGAATCATGTACATGAAAATGATCGAGAGGATGAAGGCCCAGATGAATTCTGTAAACGTCCGCTCGAGCTCGCGCGCGCGCCCCGAAACGGTCGTCGTATAAGCGGCGGGCAAATGCATGTCCGCTGCCGCGCCGCGCAGCGCTTCAATGCGATCGGCAAGTGCATATCCCGGCGCGACCGAAGCGCGCACCGCCGCTAAGCGCTCGCGGTCGAGCCGGTCGATGCGTGACGGACTGGTATCGCGCTTGATCGTTACGAGGTTATCAAGTCGCACTAGTCCGCCGCGCGAGGACGGCACGTAGAGTCTTTGAATAGTCGCCACATCGCTGCGGTCCCGCTCATCCAAACGCAATTGCACGTCATAGTCTTCGTTGATCGATTCATCGCGAAAGCGGGAGGCCCGCTGTTCGCCGCCTACCATCAAACGTAGGGCGGTGGCGATGTTGGAACTATCTACGCCAAGGTCGGCCGCACGTGCTCGATCAATTTCGACACGCAGCTCAGGCTTGTTAAGTTTCAATGTAGTATCCGCGTCAACGATCCCGCCCAGCGTCTGCGATCGTTTCATCAGCTCGTCGGCATAACCGGCAAGGGCAACAATGTCCGGCCCGCGCAAATTGAAGTCGATATCAAAACGACCGCCAGCGCCGAAATTGAATGACGGAGCGTTGCGCACGCCGGTGCGCATCGGCGCGTATTTTTGCAAGCGACGGCGCACTTCCAACATTACGTCCTGCTGGCTGTAGTTTCCTTTAAGTGCGTTCA
>DASQPM010000371.1:0-3202 GCA_035643935.1 Pyrinomonadaceae bacterium
GCAACCAATTCGCCCGGCTGGGCCGCTTCAGCCGCTAGAGTTTCAGCGCCGAGCTCATGCAGGTAAGAAAGCTGTTCCCGAACGCTGCCGGCTAGCGAAAGAAGCTCTTGCGAAAGTTCCGGATTCTGCATTTCAGTTGAATCGCTATTCTCAACTACGCTTTTTTTCGTCTGTTCGCGAGTCGTCGAATCGCAGCAGGTTTGACGCGCGCACGCAGGCGTACGACCTCGTCGAGAATGATGTTGGCGACGTTGGTCTTTGGCATCAGCGGCACGTGAATCGGGGCTTTTATGTCTCGGCTGATCACTGTTACTTCGTTGGTGATTGTGTCAAATCCTACGCCCGCGCGGGTAACGTCGTTGGCGACAATCGCGTCGAGGTTCTTACGACGCAGTTTTTCGCGCGCATTGCTGAGAATATTTTCAGTCTCCGCCGCAAAGCCAATCACCAACAGGGCGTCTCGCTTGAGGGCTGCGACGTCGCCGAGTATATCTTCCGTTCGTTTAAGTCTGATTGTGATTTCCGTGTCAGTTTTCTTAATCTTTTGCAGCGCCGGTTTCGTGGGTCGATAGTCCGCCACCGCCGCAGCGCCAATGAAAATAGTAGCCCCACGCAACTCGTTCATGACGGCGGCATGCATTTCAGCGGCTGAATGAGCGCGAATAATTGCCACATCGTCCGGTGGATCCGCGGTGGTGGCACCCGCGATAATGGTCACTTGAGCGCCCCTTTTTTTTGCAGCTCCGGCAAGCGCGAACCCCATCCGGCCCGACGAATTGTTGGACAGAAATCGTACCGGATCGATAGCCTCGCGAGTTGCGCCAACGGTGATAAGAAGCTTCTCACCGGCAAGGTCGTTACTCACGGGCCCGTTCGTTGCTCTTAAAATCTCCAGGGCAGCTGAGACAATTCTATCGGGTTCACTCAGACGCCCTGGTCCGATAGTTCCACAAGCCATCTCACCATCATCCGGTTCGATAAATAAGACGCCATCTGCTTTGAGTTGTGCGACATTTCGCCGCGTTGCGGGATGTTCCCACATTGTGGTGTTCATTGCGGGGGCGATAAGTACGGGCGCGGTCGAGGCGAGGTAGGTCGAAGTCAGAAAATCGTCTGCAATTCCGTTGGCGAATTTGCCTATGATGTTGGCCGTAGCAGGAGAAATGATGAGCAGATCAACGGTCTGCGAGAACGTTATATGGGCGATGGGATCGGGGTTGTCCGGCGCGTAGTCGTCTACTATCACGTGCTCACCCGACAAGGCGCGGAACGTAAGAGGCTGAATGAATTCACAAGCCCGCGCGGTCATTGCAACTCTGACCGCGCACCCGGCTTTTTGCAGCCCCCGCAGGACTTCCACCGCCTTGTAGGCCGCAATGCCGCCACTGATACCGAGGGCAACCTTCCTGCCCGGGGAGATGTCTTGTGTAACTTCGTGGGCCATAGCCAGGTAGTTAAATTAAAGATCAATGTAACACTGCTGAAACACGGGCGCAACGGAGGGTTCTTTGCTCTCTGTTAGAATTGATTATCTAAGTATTCCAAAGACGGCGCTATCAAGAAGGACCCAAGATGGCTACCAGACGACTAGTTATTTTCGGCTTGGCTGGATCATTTCTAATACTGTGTCTGTGCAAGGCAGGATCTGCCCAGACGTTTGCGGAAGACCCCCAATATGGACCAGTAGTTCGGGCTTATCTCGGTTACCTCAAGAATGAACAGGAAGTCGTAGACGATCGTGCCAGCCGGCACGAAGTCACACCAGCGTACTATCGCCGGAATTCAAACCGCATCCGGGCCCTGCGGCAAATGGCAATGCGCATCGCGCGTGAGACCGGAAACGATTACCTTCCGGAGTTGGAGGCAGTCTCAGCCGACGAGTTTGGATCACTTTTTGAACAACCGCCGCGCCTCAACGCCTTAAGAGTCGGCGAGGTCTTTCGCACCACGTTTCGTTATCTGGGAGTAGTGAGATCGGGTGAGGTTTTTTATGTATTTGCTCGACTCGATCCATACGAACAGTCAGAACTAATGGCGCGCCAGACCAAGTCGAGTGCAGAAACTCAGAATTCAGTGACTCAGCCTCAACTTTCCGGGTCGAAGAGCGTCACCCGCGCCCGCCGCGTGAGTAATCCCTAACTGGATGTCTTTTCTGGTTCGTTCGCCGGCGTGAAATGAATCGGAAGAGATCCGTACGTTTGATTCGCAATACCAATCGGCGGGCCAGCTTGGTCAGAAAAGGATGGACTCAAGCGCGCTTCTGGTGGTATCTTCTCGGCCAAAGCAAAAAAGCACAATTTTGTGGCAAAGTCCGCTAAATGGCTGTTGACAGAGTGCCTTCAATCGTGTAATAACAGCGAAGTGTTTAAGCTTTTGCACACGGCATTTTGAATTCTCGGCAGCGGCTTGGTAACGAGGCGAAATCGGGTAACATAACCTGGGCCCTCACGAATATAGGCCGTCGCGGCACGCAATCAAGAATTTTGTTTCACAATACGGGAGGAAAGTTAATGATCAGCAAAACCTGGAGCCGCAAACCTATCGCGGCCTGTGTGGCAGTGGCCATTCTGAGTGTTTACTCAATGGTAGTGTTGGCGTCGCCGGCAGCAAAGGCCCCATCTGGAGAGTTGACGGTCTCCGGTAACGTTACGGTTAACGGGGAGGCCATGGTTTCCGGTGGCACCCTGTTTTCGGACAGCGTAATTACGACGGCCGAAAAGAGTAGCGCAACGATTAGCCTTAGCAAGTTAGGCCGAGTGGAATTATCGCCGAACTCGAGCCTGCGAATCAGCTTTACAGAAAAAGGGATCACCGGCTTGCTCGACAGCGGCAGCGCTCATGTGTCGACTTTGAGCGGCGTAGTCGTAAATTTCACCACCAAGGATGGCGCAGTCGTAGCGGATGGCAGCCAGGCTACTTCGTTTACCGTGAGTGTCGTCAAGGGAATTACTTCCCTTACCACTCACTCTGGTCTCGCTCTCCTGCGTGTGGGCAGCACGACGAAGCAGGTTGCTGCGGGTGAAAGCGCGAGTGCCGGTACGCCAAGTCCTAAGAACGATCCGGGAGATGACGACGATAAGATGAGCAGCGGCGAATTGGCGGCATTCTTGCTCGCCGGTGGCGCTGCCGTCGCGTTGATTGCCTGGGCGCTCATACACAACAATGACCTGAACTTTGGCGGCAGCGTAATTGTAGTTAGCCC
>DASQPM010000372.1:0-6266 GCA_035643935.1 Pyrinomonadaceae bacterium
ATCCAAAACGTTATTTGCAAACACCGCTGTCATCAACTCTTTGTTCACTAATTGGATTCGTTCGAAGTCTTCCTTGATTTGCGGGACGGCCGCGGGCGCCGGACCAAACGCCGCTCTTCGGATCGGCTTGCGGCTATTTTCCATAATCCATTCACGAGTTCTCATGTCGGCCTTGTTAGCTCTGTCCTGATTCACTGGATCATTGGGATCGCTAGCGGGACTGCCGGGCGGGCCATCCGGCCGCTGAGCTACGAGCGGAACCGCCAACAACAGCACCACGAGAATCGTGCGCGCTTGAAACGCGAATAACTTAAACCAGTCTATAGATAAGCGGCACATCTTTGTTGCCTCCTTGCCGACCGGCATTGCCGATAATCGAATTGCCACATGATACGCGCTTCAAGTTTGACAGCATAATAATTTCTTCGAAACTGCGAATGCCCTTCTAATGCCACGGGGCTGTAAGTTTCCTTTTGCGCCACTGCTCCGTTTGGACAGCTGCCTTTCTGGGTCTCCATTTTTAGTGACTTAAATCCGCGCAACAGCATTCTTAGGAGTAAATTTTCCGGCGACGTATTGACGCAGTTAGAGAATGAGCTGAATTTTTGATTGCGGGATCGCGTTGCATCTCCTCGTTTCCGTCGTAGCCGCCTAAAATATTTTCTGAAACAGAGACCACTCTTCATAGCCTCCTCCTGGAGTCCTTCTTTGATAGTCGGGGGGCTACCAAGCATCAAGATCAAGTTCGTCAGTTTCAAGCCAATCACGAGCAGGCAACGTACCGCGGAGAAACTTTTCAAGAAAGGCGAATACTTGCCACGGTGATATCGATGGCGTTGAGCCTGTTGGTTGCGTTCAGCGGGTCTATCTGGGCACGCATTATCTCAGCGATGTGTTGGGCGCGATGGCCGAAGGTTTTGCCTGGATAGCATTGAGCTTGACCGGATTGTTTTACTTCTGGAATCGCGGCTCGATTGAGTGAATTCTTCCCTTCCCCCGTTGTTGATCTGCGCAAGCAGCTTAGTTTTCCAACTGATTTATTTTCGCACAATCAAACGGCCATCAGACCTTTGCAGCGATGCATTCTCATGCAGTCCTGGCTGAATCTGAGACTCATAAAGCCTTAAAACATCGTTACAAGCGGCGACAGTCTAACGGTACGACCGTTGCACTGGACTTCCCTCAGAACGGCATTCTGTTTGCCGTACAAAGGATTAGTTCGAACCACTGGGGAGGTCAGGCAATGAACGTTCGTAACGCTTTTGCCCGTGAAAAAAGCGGCGGCCTCAACCTGCGGTCGCGCTCTCGTACACCTCGCAAGCGAAAAGAATCTGCCGCGTCGCAAAAGAAAACCTGGTTACCAACTGGGGGTGCGACTCCGGATTACAATCTGCGGGAAGTTGTGGCAGAGCGATTCATGAGGATGAGCGAGACGCACGACCGGATTAGGACAAGGTTACTGGCGACCAGCCGTTAGCTTTGTTCCCTGATCGGTTTGAAAATCTGCAGCAATTTAAGGGGCGGGGCGGCGATTTCAGATCCGCCCCGCCAGATTCAGTTGTTAGTTACCGGCAACTTGCGGAGTCACGTAACGAACAAATTCTAATCGCGCAAGCGCCTCAAGTTTTTCCAGCGGCAGACGCCCGATGATCATCTTTGCACTCTTCGGATCCAGCAACACTTCAAAACCGAGTTCCTTCAGCTTGTTGATAGTCGTCGCTGACTTGTCAAAAAACCATATCTGAACCTCAGCCTTGCCGTTGCGCACAAACCTGGCTTCGTCAGGGCCCGGCAAACTCTTTCTGGTTTTCAAGCGTTCGATGATCGCCAGGATTGAAGGATCAAGCTTCGCGACCAGCTGCTGGCGTTTCTGCTCGGCGGGTGAGAGCTTCTTAAAGGCGACGCTTTCATCATCGATCGCGTCGGTTGCAGCCATGACCGTAACCGTTTCGGCAACTGAAGGCGCCGGTTTCGGAGCACTGCCACCTACGCCGCCGCCACTACCTGTACCTACCCCGCCGCCAATACCTGCACCTCGTCCGGAGCTCATCGTCGAGCGGCGTACCTTTCTGTCAGACCTGCTTAGCGTGCCCGAAGCAGTTTGGAGCAAACTAAGATTCTGTGACTTCACCAACCCCGCCCCCTGCTCATTGCCAAACACGGCTTCGCGATTCACGCCTTCCGGCACTTCCACAGGAACATCAATGCGCCGAGGTTGACCGCCATCAGTGACAATCATTTCTTCTACAGCCACAAATGAAGTGAACTGCGTCATCAGGCGATACTCGAGCCCGAGGTTTGTAATGGTTTCTTTCAATTCAGGTTTCATCACGCCTTGCTGCGCGCCGTTAAAGTCCTGGCCCATCAGATTGTCGATGCGCGAGCGTGCCCAGAGTGACGTCAGCACGTTGTGCTGTGATTCCGACTCAGGAAAATTCACCGCGATCTCGCGCACAAACTCCTGACCTGACATCTTCCCTTTCAAACGAATCACGCCGCTGCCCGCAGCTGTATAGCGACCGGTAAGAATCACCGGCTTGGCGCCGAACAAGTCCGGAATGCGCTGCGGGTAAACATCGGAAACGGGAAGGCCGTTCCAATCAACTGAGATGTCCGTGAGCAAAGGGTTGCGCACGCGCTCATGAAAGCGGCGCGCGGCAGCAGAGCCATCATCGTTGAGTCCGACATATTCGACTTCACCGCGACCTTGTTCCGACATCTTGTCCAACAGGAACCTGTTTACAGAGCTCCCAATGCCAAACCCAAATACGCGCGCGTTGGGATGTTTTTGCACTTCAGAGATAATCGCCATATCGTTACCCACGTATCCGTCGGTCATGAAACAGACGATGCGCACGTGGTCCTGCGAATCGGTGGGATCCAGTGCAGCCCTGATAGCTGTCATCATCTCCGTTCCACCACTTCCCGAGGTGCCGGAAAGAAACGACTGGGCCTTTTCGAGATTCGCGGGCGTTGCAGGCACCGGCCCCGGAAATAGAATCCGCGTATCACCGGAAAAGGTTATGAGATTGAATGTGTCGGCTGGATAAAGTCCATCGAGCGCGAGCTTCATGGTTTCCTTGGCCTTCTCAATTGGAAACCCACTCATCGAGCCCGAAGTGTCGAGCACGAAGACAAGTTCTTTAGGAGTTACGTCCGCCGCCGTCACCCGCTCGGGCGGCTGAAGAATCATGGTGAAATAGCCACCTTTGCCGGATCGATGAGTCAGGAGCGCATCCTGAATACTTTTGCCGGCTACGTCGAACTTGAGAATGAAATCTTTGTTTGGGATCGCCGCGTGGTTCTTCAAACGGACGTGGGCGCTGTGCGCGTTGAGTCGTTCAAGTTCAATTTCGTGAGTCTTCGCGTCAATTCCATCAATCGGCACGCCGGCATCCACCATTATGTCGAGCGATACGTCATTGCCGGCGCGCATTCCCTCGGCCACCGGATTGGGCGTAATGCGCGATGCATCAGGAACTTTATCGGTATCCGCTGAAAATCCGTTGACCTTTTGGCCGGTAGCAGCGCCCGGAATGTAACGAGGACCGACGACCATGGGAAAGACAAACTCGTAAGCACCATCTTCATATTTCAAAGTCTCGACGTAACTAATGGTGATCGTGATCTTTTCACCAGGCAGAATATTGGCAACCGACTGAGTGAAGATGTTAGGACGTTCCTGATCAAGCAAACTGGCAACCTGGCCGCCGGTCTTAGCCGCTTCATAAACGGCTTGCGCCTCTTCGCGACGCAGAATTTTTCCGCGTACGGTGCGATCGCCGACAACCATGGTCATGTCATCCACAGCCGCGTTTTGCGGCAAAGGGAAAACGTAGACCGCCTCGATTTTTTCTTTGAAGGGATTCTCAAACTCTTGTGTGAGAGTAACGCGCGATAAAAACCCGGTGATTTCAGCCTTTACGTCCGTATGCTTGAGCGGGCATTGACCCTTTGGCTTACCGTTGGAATCGAGCACTTGTAAATTGCCCTGGGTTTCCGTTGCTAGTGGGGCTGCGGTTGTTTGCGACCCGCTGAATCCCGCCAGGACCAAAAAGAATACTGCTGCGGTAGCTAACACGGCGATGAGACTTAGAAAGAACTTGCGATGCATAACTCCTCCTCACGTATGCAGACACACTTCGAGAAGCACGTCGCCATACTCAGTGCGACAAGAAAGTAAAAACGATTCCCAAAGTCAGTTAGATACCCTGACCTCGGCCTCTGTTCCCGATTGCTCTGCGGATAGAACGCTAAAAGAGGGAGACCTTGCAGTTCACTAGCTCATTGATGCTTCAGAGGGACCACTCGATAGCTTGCCGATTAGATTTTTATTCAATTAACCGGCTCGGCATGCACGCACTCGAATACGATCTAAAGGTTCTAATCATGATTACCACCAGATTGAAAAAAGTTACGGTCGCCCCCTGATCTCTTCAGAAGATCTTGCTGATCTTCGCAGTTTAAAGTTCCCTGTTTCCTGTTCACTGTTCACTGTTTACCGTTTGTCTAAACGAGATTGACTTGGAGCAAAGTGATGAACTAATTTAAGCGGCGTCATGAGATACCCCCGCTTGCTGATCCTCCTTTTTGCGATTCCCCTTCTAGTCCCGATTGGTTTGGCCACGGGTCAAAGCCCGGCGAAAAAGAACCCGGTCAAGCCGCTACCGCAAGATTCGAAACCTGCCAAGGGGGTCGTAGCTCAGCTCGAGCTGCTTAGCTCTCCGCAAGAAAGAGAGATTCTTGCCGAGATCAATCTTGCCAGAACCAATCCGGCGCAATACCTTCACTATCTCGAAGACTTCAAGGCCGCTTATCGCGGTAAAGAAATAAAGTACTCGGACGGCTCGACGCTGGTCACGAACGAAGGCATTAGCGCGCTTGAGGAAGCTATTACTTTTGTGCGTTCGTTAAAGCCATTGCCGCCGCTCGAACTTCGCAAGGGTCTCATTCTGGGAGCCAAGGACCACGTAAACGATCTGGTGAAGAGCGGACAGAGCGGTCACCGCGGTTCAGACGGCAGCATCCTTGAAGATCGTTTGAATCGCTATGGAAGCTGGAGTGTTTCCGTGGGCGAAGACATCGTTTACCGCAGTCGTAAGGCGCGCGAAGATGTGATCGCTTTGATAATCGATGATGGAGTGAAATCGCGCGGTCACCGCAAGAACATATTCAAGTCAGACTTTCACGTCATCGGTCTCGCCTTGAGCCCGTCTGCAAAATCGCCAACCATGTGCGTGATCACCTTCGCAGGTGGCTTTGCGGATAAAGGAACAAGCGGCCCAGCGACGCCGACAGCACAACGGTACTGATATTGGACATCCACTCGAGACGAAGCACCAGACTACCTTCAGTACGAAATCGCGAATTCAAATTGGAAGTGCAGCGGAACATTGTTTTGCCGCTTCGCCCCAGCGAGGCGAGATGTTTATAGCCCTGCAGTTCTTTCTTTCCTCCGCAGCTCTGTAGGAGCGCAATCGCTTTTGCCAGCCGTCGTAATCACTTCGCTCCCGGGTTTCGCTTCTAACGGAGCTGAGATCTCTTCGCGGGCGTTCGTAGCCAGAGACATCTCGCTCCTCTGGAGCGAAAACGAATTCCAGGGCTTAAGCCAACGGCCGTAGTTCCAATCAGCGAGACAGTGCATCCTTGTTGCTGCGCTTTCTCAAATGAGGAAAAACCGATTTCCATTAGGAAGCGAGTAGCATCCGGTCGCTACCCCGCCTGTCGGGGTTCCGCATGGTACCGCCTTTCTACAACATTCTTTCCGAGCTTTGCTTTGCCCTCGCTGCCGGACACTGAACTTAATCGGACAGTCAGTTTGACAGTAATAAATGCCTACGGTAAGTTAATTCGCTTACGGCCAGTGTCAATTTCTCACCATATGCGTCCCGTTCGTCTAGTGGCCTAGGACACCGCCCTTTCACGGCGGCGACACGGGTTCGACTCCCGTACGGGACGCCAATTTCCTCAGCATTTTCGCGATCTCAACTGATATCAAGCAAATCAAACGCTTCTTAATGGACCTTTCTGTAAATGGTTGTGGCCACAGTGCGAATCTATCCCTCGTAGAATCCTACGTTTCCTGGTTAGAGAGACGGCATGTGACCGCAGTCCTGCGGCGGGAACATGGGCGCGCAAACCCTTCTGCAATAGAGCACCGGATAGCGCGTGCGCACGCGGCCATCGGCGGCAACGTCGGAGTTCGCCGCCTGCGCGCCGATCGGCAGTCCGCCGTCAGGCAGCTCGTCGATGTCCTTCAGCGGCAA
>DASQPM010000373.1:0-3745 GCA_035643935.1 Pyrinomonadaceae bacterium
GTCCCTTCCAAGAGCCCAGGTTAGAAAGGTTCGCGTTCTCTTATGCCGTTAAAAATTGATGATCTTCTAGGTATTGCGACCGGCCAGGGCGCGTCCGATTTGCACCTCAAAGTTGGCGCGTTTCCGGTAATGCGCATTGGCGGCGAACTTCATCCGGTCGCAGACGCGCCGCGTTTGAAACAGGAAGACACCCTCGACATGGCGTTCGCGATGATGTCGAACCGGCAGAAACAGCGCTTCAAAGAAGTCTCGGAAGTTGACATTGGCTATGGCGTGGCAGGCTTGGGAAGATTCCGCGCTAACATTTTTCAGCAACGCGGTACCGTGAGCATCGTGCTGCGCGTCATTCCCGATCAGACAAGGAACACGGCTGAACTTGGACTGCCTCCGATTATCGACCGCATCGCTGAAGAGCGTCGCGGACTAATCATCGTCACCGGCTCAACCGGCTCAGGCAAATCAACGACGCTCGCGGCAATGATTGACAGAATTAATGCGCGACGCAGCGGACACATTGTTACCATTGAAGACCCAATCGAATTTCTGCATCGCGACAAGATGTCGTTCGTCACGCAACGTGAAGTGGATGTCGACACTCGTTCATTTGCCGAAGCACTGCGCGGCGCGCTGCGTCAGGATCCGGATGTAATTCTGGTTGGCGAAATGCGTGACTATGAAACGATCGAAACCGCACTGACCGCCGCTGAAACCGGACATCTGGTGTTGTCGACACTGCACACCCTTGATGCAACTGAAACTGTGATGCGCATCGTCTCCAGTTTTCCCTCGCATCAACAAAAGTCTGTGCGCATTCAGCTAGCCGGTATTCTCAAAGCAGTCATCTCCATGCGACTGGTCCGTGCGGCCAAGGGCGCGGGACGCGTGCCCGCGGTTGAAGTGATGGTCTCAACCGCTTTGATTCGCGACTACATTATCAACGAAGAAAAAACTTATTTGATGCGTGAAGCGATTGCGGCCGGCACCTCGCAATACGGCATGCAGACATTTGACCAATCGCTTTTCAACTTGTTCCAGTCTGGACTGATTTCGATGGAAGAGGCCCTGCACAACGCCAGCAACGCCGATGAATTTCGCATGCGCGTCTCGGGCATCCTTTCAGCAGAACAGGCCATGAATGGCATGAGCTCTGCTCCAACCGCCGCTCAGCCGCCTTCTAATAATCGGGATCAAGAAGATATCTTCGTGAAGCACTAGGTTAGGGTGTAGGGTGTTGGGTCCAGGGTGTAGCCGAGACTGACATTACGCCATTTTCACCCTAAGTGAGCGAATAAGCGCACCAAGCATCCGACCGACCTCTTCCGATAGCTCCAATAGACCTTCGCCCATAGTCTTTGATCCGTAGTTCAGTCGTTGAGCAAGTATTACCTGAGTCTCCAACTCTTTTAACGAACCCTGGGATATGCAAAGAAATTGGACATATTCCTTCCTGCTCCCTCTTCCATAGCCTTCCGCAATATTGGACGGCATCGAAACAGCTGCGCGGCGAACTTGGGAAGTAAGTCCGTAGACTTCAGACCGTGGAAAGCCGCTGCTGAAACGGTAGGTTTCAACTGTAAGCGCCATGGCTTTTTGCCATACCAATAAATCGCGATAACTCCTTAGCATTGTTAGACACTCCCTTCAGTTTTGATAACCTTTTACCCATCTCTTGGTTTTCACTCACGCTTTTCGCCTTTCTTCCTCCATCCTTCACCCTAACCCCTACGCCCTACCCCCTGCTCTCAGGCGGCGCATGACCCGCACGCCGGCGCGCCAGTCTTCACTAATGTCGAACCGATAGATTTCAATATCCGGCGCGATTGAGCGCGCGAGGGTGTTAAAGGCAGGATGAACGCGCAAGGTGGGCGCGACCAGATAGATCAATGGTGGCTCGTTTTTGATTTTGCGATCGCCAAAGAGTTTGGCGCGCGCAATGTGTCCGCGACGGCGATGGGCTTCGACGCGTTGCCAATAATCCACGCCCTGTAAAACGTGTTCGCGGTCTTCGGAGACTTTTAACTCAATCACTGCCAAACGGCCGTCGTGTCGCAGCGCCAACAAGTCAATCGGCCGAACGCTGGTGGTGCCGCCACGCGCCGTGCGAAACTGCGCATGCAATGGCGCGATGATCAAACCCGGATCGAGTTTGGTAATGTCGCAACGCAATAACGACTCGAGCCAGGCTTCGGCGGCGTTGCGATACAACGCGTGGCGACGATCGCCGGTACGCGCCGCACGATGTTCCTGCAAATCAGCGAGCAGATTCTGAAACTCGCGCTCGCTTTTCTCTTCAAGCGACCGCCGCCTTGAACCTTCAAGGCCAAACCAAAGGTGCTCTGTTCCCATGATTCGACGAACCCGCGCGAATGGCAGCCCAAAGTAACGAAGCGTCTCGCCTTGCCGCGCGCTTACCACGTCAATTGCATTCGGCGCGATCGACTTTATTCGCTCTGCGACTTTGGTGAGTGCTGCCGGCTGAGTCGGCGGGAAGCGTCGCAAACGTCTTTTCCAAAGTTCCTCACGAGTGGGCACGTCGACGTGCGTCAACTCAGTCAACTGCTGATCGACTTCATAAACTTGAATGGTTTCGCGCAAGCTTTGGCGTAGTAAGGCGACTCGTTGCAGAACCGGCTTGACGAGATCCGTTTCAACTATCAAGCGGAGCTGTTGAATGTAAGGAGCGCGCGCCCGCTCGCTTATCCGCTTGAACCACAACAAAGCTGCCGCAAGAAAAGCATCAGCGTCGCTCGGTTTGCCGGCACATACCAGGGCAGTTACGGCGATGCGTTCGTGCCGGAGCCGCAATAAGATTCGCGCATAGCGTCCCGGCTGACCGCGACGCGCACCCGGGCTGAGCGAAGTTCGCTCAATTTTCGCGGCCGGCTGATTTGCACAAGCCAGTTGAGCCAGAGCTTCGCAACGCGCTTGCCTCGCTGCCTTGACTGTCAAGGCAATCGCCTTTGCGGCTGCACGCGGAACAAGTTCGATGACCGGGTGGTCGGCGCCCATTCTTCGCGATGCTGCGAGCGTTAGTTTTTCGCCGCTCCATTCCCAGGAGAAGATTTTCCATGAACGTGTTCCCTTCTCTGTCCAGCAACCCAGCAGCAGGCGTCCGTTCGCCACAAACACTTCCAGCTCTTTTTGGTTGAGCGCCTGCGAACCGCCGTTGGCGATGGTGAGAAACCATTCGACATGCGCCTGAAAGAGATCGCTAATTGTCACTCGGGCTGCTTCTAAACGCTCCGGAGTATTTACTCGTTGGGCCATGGGGACAAGACGAGAAAGAAAAACAATCGTTTGAAAACGAAGCTGTGCGGAACTACAACTCGGTTGTTATTCGCGGCGGGTTGAGGGTGATGTTGCGGCGGATTATTCCAGACGGCTCTTCTGAGATTGCAAATTCCAGACTCCAGATTGGAGATTACAGAGATCTCAAAAGCGCCTGTTCGGCGTTACTTCTACCGTGTGCTACCATTTTCAGTCAATAAAATTCGCGTTAACAAACGAAACAAAACTTAGAAACAGACAATGAAAAAAGTTTACCTCGCAGCATCTGTGCGCACGCCAATCGGCCGCTTTGGCGGCACGCTGGCGTCATGGAGCGCAGCTGACCTCGGTGTGGCCGCGGCGAAAGAGAGCCTCAAGCGCGCAAACCTCAATCCGGATCAAATTCAACAATCGATTTGGGGTTGTGCGCGGCAAGCCGGCGGTGGTCCAAACGTCGCACGCCAAATTACCTTTCGAG
>DASQPM010000374.1:0-2806 GCA_035643935.1 Pyrinomonadaceae bacterium
GAGATTGGCCGCACGCCGTTGTGTTCGTCTAGCGAAGTGAAAGCTGCGGTCGAGAAAGCGCGTGCTGCCCAGCCAGCCTGGGCCAAACTCTCTTTTCGCGAACGCCGTCGCATCATTTTGCGTGCACGCGCACTACTGCTCAATGAGCGCGATCAACTTGCACAGCTCATTTCCCGCGAAACAGGCAAGCCGGTCGCTGAAGCGCTCTCCATGGAAATCGTCCCTACGCTCGATGCGATGCACTACTTTGCGCACGCTTCTGAAAATCTTCTCCAACCACAGAAGATTGACGTAGGTCAGTATGGATTGATGGGCCGCTCGTCGCGCATTGTCTTCAAGCCGCTCGGCGTGATTGGAATAATTTCCCCCTGGAACTTTCCGCTGGCCACGCCCGCCCAGGAAGTAGTGATGGCTTTGATGGCCGGAAATGCAGTTGTGCTGAAACCCAGTGAACTGACGCCGCTGATAGCGCTGAAGATTGGCGAGATTTTCACGCGCGCGGGTCTGGCTGGCGGGTTATTAGAAATTCTGACTGGCGACGGATCAACCGGCGCGGCGCTAGTCGATGCGCGCGTTGACAAGATCATGTTCACTGGCAGTGTCGCGACGGGAAAGCGCGTGGCGGAGGCGGCGGCGAAATATCTAACGCCGGTGGTGCTCGAACTCGGTGGCAAAGATCCCATGGTCGTTTTGGAAGACGCCGACATTAACAACGCCGCGCGTGGCGCAGTCTGGGGAGCGTTTGCTAATTCCGGACAAGCGTGCGCGTCGGTCGAGCGTTGCTACGTTCAGGATTCGATCGCGCCAAAATTCATTGAGCGTGTAGTTGCTGAAACAAAAGCACTGAAACAAGGCCTGGGTTCTGACACAGCCGTCGATATTGGTTCGATGTCCAACGAACGCCAGTTGCAAATCGTTTCTGATCACGTTGACGATGCAAAAACGCGCGGCGCGCAAGTGCTTACCGGCGGCCGGCGAGCCACGAACCTTCCCGGATTGTTTTACGAGCCAACGGTGCTGACGAACGTCGATCACCGAATGACGATAATGCGCGATGAAACTTTTGGTCCAGTTTTGCCGGTGATGACTTTCAAGACTGAAGCAGAAGCGGTTGCACTGGCAAACGACAGTCTCTACGGCCTTACCGCGAGCGTCTGGACGAGGAACATTGCGAAGGGGAAGCGAATTGCGGAATTAATTCACGCGGGCACCGTGATGGTCAACGAAGTGGTTTACACGCACGGCATCGCGCAAACGCCCTGGGGCGGCATAAAGGAAAGTGGTTACGGCAGAACGCACGGGCGCATGGGATTGCTTGAGCTGGTAACGCCACAACACGTGCACGTCAACCGTGCGCCGTTTCTCCCCGATCTTTGGTGGTTTCGCTACAGCCCGCAAGGCGCACGGCTTTTCAACGGCCTGGCCCAGCGATTTACTACTGGAAGCCTGCTTCAGACTTCGCGGCTACTGCCACAAATTGTCCGCCGATTATTCGAACGTCATTAGTGCAACAGAAATACAAGATTTCGCGCTGCGACTAGTTACTACCGGGTACCGTAGAAAAGTAATATACTGCCTGCGCTTCGGCCCAAGAAAATACGTGGAGTTTCTTAATAATCATTTCGTTGAGTAACCCTAACTCTTACAGTCTCACTGTTAGCAGTGTGCATTTTTACGGTTTTTGCTACCCGATAGCGCCTCACTCCCAAGAGGTTGATATTAATCTAGCCCTTAGAATAGGAAAGGATATTGAAGATGCGGACAAGATGGCTCATCGTAATTACAGCAACTCTGTTGCTGAGCGTGTTAATGCTGCTTCCTCGAATAAGTAATGCCGAGCGGTTCAAAGGGCTTGGTGGCGAGACCGCCCTGGCAGCGAACCCACCATTGAATGTTACTCAAGAGCAGGACCAAAAGGGCGACATCACGGTCGTTGACTCATATCACAACGACACCTCGAAACCGCTTCGCGATATGAAGCCTCAGCCGGTATTTTCAAAGGGCCAGCATGAGGCTAACGAAAATCCAAAGATCCCACACAAGCATGTTGACAGCACTGACCCGGTAGTCCAGGGCCAATTCAGAGACTTAAAAGCTCTCATAGCCGCCAACATGCCCGCACCCATTCTCAACTTTGACGGCATTCCATTCCCGGGTGTTGCGTGCAACTGCGCGCCGCCCGACACCAATGGTGAGGTGGGCGCAACGCAGTACGTACAAATTGTCAACGAAGGCTTCCAGGTTTTTAACAAGACGACTGGCGCCTCGATGTTAGGGCCTGTCGGTATTGCTACAGTCTGGAGCGGCTTTACTGGCCCGTGCGAGACGGCCGGCCATGGTGATCCCGTCGCGCTCTACGATCAGCTTGCCGGCCGTTGGCTGATTAGCCAGTTCGCGGGCGCAGGTGTGCCAACTGACGAATGCATCGCAGTATCTACGACCAGCGATGCCACCGGCAGTTGGAACCGCTACGCGTTTCACCTTGGGTCAAATTTTTTCGACTACCCACACCTGGGTGTTTGGCCTGATGGCTATTACATGAGCATGAACGTATTCAACTCGGCCGGCACGGCCTTCCTTGGGCCACAGCCATTCGCGTTTGACCGCGCCAAGATGCTCGCCGGCCAACCGGCTACCTTCATCACCACCGGAATCACCGGCGGTCCGACCGAGGAAACATACCTGCCCGCCGACCTCGACGGCTCAAACCTGCCACCGGCAGGAGCGCCGGCGTCGTTCGTGGAATTTCCAGGAGCCAACACCTTCAGAGTCTTTCACTTCCATGTGGACTTCGCCGCTCCACTTA
>DASQPM010000375.1:0-10001 GCA_035643935.1 Pyrinomonadaceae bacterium
GGCGGGGAAAGTTACCGGCAAACGCTCGATCGCGCGTCACGAAAACTTGACGAGGCAATCGAGCAGCATAAGGGTGGCCGGATTGCGATGTTTGCGCACACCGGGACGATCTGCATTCTCATCCTACATTTGATGGGCGCCCTGGATGCACCCGACCTCAAACCAGTTTGGATTGCCACATCGAATTGTGGTATCGCGCGCTTTGATCTGCGGTCGGACGGATTTGTGCGCGTTCTCAGTATCAACGACACGCGTCATCTGGAAGGAATCTAGGCTTAGCTCAAAACTATAAGCCGCGGATTTACGCGGACGAACGCGGATTCGGATTCAGACCAAACCGACAAGGATACTGAGAACTGTTTTTTCCGATCCGCGCCCATCCGCGTTAATCCGGGCCAAATCTTATAGGGCAGAAATCCGGGCGCGTTCGGCGTTGGTCCAATCGCAGAGTGTCTTCACATCGTCAGCCGAAAGTTTTGAACCCCGGTGAAGCGGGGTATACGAACTTAGCGGCATCTCGCCGTCCGAAACCTGCTCGCAGATGTCTCTTAGTCTGCGCGATTGCTTATCTTTATCGTAGTTGCCCCACTGGGAAAAGTTCATCACGCTGCGGGCGTCATTCACGTGACCGATGACAAACCAGGAAACCGGCGCAACATTGCTATACCACGGCCAACGCGTCTTATTTGAATGGCAATCGTTGCACGAGCGGTCAAAGATGGCAGCCACCTGCGGACTCACCTGCAAACGCGACTCGATAGTTTGTGTTGGATCAACTGCAGGATTAGTCCTGGCGGGACGAATAAACTGAATGGCCACAACCGCGCAGACAACAATAATAAGTATCCAGCGAAATATTTTCGAACCTTTCTTCATTCGCTTGCTCTCCGTCGCTGTGTCGATACACCAGGAAAGTCATTCTAAGTAAAGAGCGGGCGCAAAGGGCACCGCGCGAAGCGGATTTCTTTGCGCCCTCAATCCACTGCATCTCTGGTTCTTACCGAAACGCTCAACGCGTGACGCGCACCAGCATCTCCGTTCCCGACTCGATTCTCAGTTCCTTGCTTCCCTGCACTGCGAGTGAGCCGGCGCCGCCTGCGCCACCGAGTATCAAACCAATCGCAGCGCCTTTGCCGCCGCCCGCGATCGCCCCAATGATTGCGCCGGCGCCCGCGCCAATGCCGGCGCGCTTAAGTGTTTGATTGCCGCGACTGCGAGATTCGACTCCGCCTTCGTTGTCGGCACGTCCGGTATCGCTGCCATAAACTCGCGTCACGTAACCATGTAACGTGCCGGTGCGGTCACCCAGCGTAATCGTATCGAATGCCAGGTTCATGCTGGTGCGGCCCTGAATCTTTCCTGACTTTTGAATCGAGCTGATGTGCCCGGTGATTCTCGCTTCATTAAAGCGCACCGGATCAAGCGCGGTCGCCGTGAACCGGTCGCCAACGCGCGAGTCTTTGCTCGACAACGTGTCTTCGATGCGAATCTTCAGATTGGTCCCGATTGGAACTATTGCTCCAACCGGCGTCGTCCCGGTCCGGGTCGTCGTATGGCGCGCGGCGCGACGTAATCGCGGTCGCGTACGTCTTTGCGCACTAACCAGCATCGGCAGCGACAGCATAACTAAAAGAGTCAACAGCGATATCAATCGCTTCGAATTAACCGACTTCATTTTGTGAACCTCCCAGAGCGCACCAACGTGCGCCCAAGTGAAATTGTTTAGAACGCGAGGGGGGTACTAAGTAGGACAGACATTCCTGTCTGTCCCTTATTTGTGACGAAGAGGACAGGCGGGGATGCCTGTCCTACCCTATCAAACGGGGGCGGCGGCATTTTGCGTTTCGGAATTATTTTCCAGCAGCAACTCTTCATCATCATCCAGCGACTGCTGGCGGTGAACGGTGCCATCCGATTCAAAGATGTAAGCGGAAGGCGCTTCGCGCATGATGATGTCTTGCAAACGCATCAAACCGTAAAGTAACGCTTCGGGTCGCGGGGGACAACCGGGGATGTAAACGTCAACTGGGATGCAGCGATCGACACCCTGCATTGTCGAGTAGGAATCAAACGGTCCGCCAGTCGAGGCGCAAGCACCCATGGCAATCGCCCATTTCGGCTCAGGCATCTGTTCATAGACTCTGCGAACTACCGGCCCCATCTTCAACGTGACCGTGCCGGCGATAATAATTAGGTCGCTTTGTCTTGGGCTCGGCCGAAACACGCCGGCGCCAAAACGATCAATGTCGAATCGACCGGCGCCGGTCGCAATCATCTCGATGGCGCAACACGCAAGTCCGAAAGTCATCGGCCACAATGCAGACTTGCGCGCCCAATTCACCACTGGCGCGGTCATGTCGAGCGCTTTTGCGCCAACAGTTCGCCGCACCGAGTTCATCAGCGTGTCAAATCTGGTTAGGACAAATCCCTGGTCGTGCTCTGCCATAGTTTAGTAAATCGTAAATCGTGAAATCGTAAATAGTAACCACTGGCGAATCGTGAATGGCAAGACTGCTGAATCGTCAACCGCAAAATGTAAAGCAAGAAGAGTTTTCAATGGTCGATTCAAGCGGCAACAGACGACCATTTACGATTCACGATTTACGATTCACGGCTTTACGCCCACTCCAGCGCGCCCTTGCGCCAGGCGTAATAATAGCCAACCACCAAAATGCCGATGAACACAAACATCTCGATCAGCGCAAACTTGGTAAAACTGAAGTCGTCACCCATGAAGATGATGGCCCACGGCAAAAGGAAAATTGTTTCTACATCGAAGATTAAAAACAACATCGCAACGATGTAATAGCGCACCGTGAAGCGCGAGTGCGCGTCCGTCAGCGGATCAATGCCACACTCATAGGGCCGCATCTTTCCTTTTTCATATTTTGCCGGCCTTAAGAACCGGCCAAGAACGATCGGTAAAACGGGAAAGGCAATCGCCACCACAAAGAAAATCATAACCGGCCAATAAGCGGTAATTGGAGAACCGATATTCGCTGTGGTTGCCTGAAGCAGCATTTGGGTTCGACAAACTTCAGTCTGTCGTTTCTCGCATTCTAACCAAGAGCCGAAGTTGAATTGCTGTCAAAAAATCTTAAGCGCCATGAAGATCATTGTCAACGAAGAGTTTGGTCAAAGCAGCTCACAGGTCAACCATTAGGTTGTGATTCGCGCACAGCAAACCAGAGCCTGAATTCTTGAATTCTAAACTACATTAGTGAACCCCGCCTCCGCGTTCGCCGGCGAGTAGCGCAATTGCGTGCTTGAGAACTGGTGCGATGATTGCAAAACTTTCGCGCACTGCTTTGGGGGCTCCAGGGAAATTGATAATCAACGTGCCGGAACGAATGCCGCAAACGCCGCGTGATATCATTGCCATTGGTGTGTTCTTAAGGGTTTCCATGCGCATCGCCTCCGCGAGGCCCGGCGCTTCGCGTTCGATAACTGTAAGCGTGGCCTCGGGCGTGTTGTCGCGCGGAGAAAATCCGGTGCCCCCGGTGGTGACGATCATATTGACGTTGCGCCAATCAGAGAATTCTCTCAGCGCGTCGGCGAGGGGATCGAGATCGTCGGAGAGAATCCGCTGGGCGACAATTTCTGCGCCAAGTTCTTTCAGCAGTTCCACAAGTATTTCACCTGACTCGTCCTTCCGCACGCCGCGAGAGCTCGCGTCGCTAACGGTGATTACCACTGCGCGAATCTGAGTTGGCATCTGTTTCTCTATTCTGCTGAAATCGCGGCTTGAAAGCACTCCTTCACGGTCGGGAGCTACTGCTAATGTCGCTGCCCAACCATGCACTGCTCACAGCTCACCGCTTACTGCTCACCGCTCACCTTGTTTCACCGCCGCGCGTGCTCCTTCAACCAACAACGATCCATGACGACGAGGAGTCCCGCAGCCAACGCCCGTTGCGCAGCAGCTTGATCAATGACGCCTTCCTGGAGCCAGACGGCCCTGGCGCCCACTTCGATTGCCTGGTCCACCGCCGTTCCGGCTTCACTCGACCGCCGGAAGACGTCCACCAGATCGATTTTGCCGGGAACGTCTGCCAATGATGGAAAAGCCTTCTCGCCGAATACTTCGGTCTCGTTTGGATTAACCGGAATGACTTTATAGTCGCGACGCCTCATGTAAGACGCAACCCCATAAGAAGGCCGACCCGGGTCAGAAGATAATCCGACGACCGCGATGGTGCGGCAGTCTTCCAGAATCGCCTTGATCGTTTCGCTGCTATTGATTTCCAAATGGATCTCCGCTGATCTCTTACCGAACGCTAGCGCCCACCGCATGCAGTTCCTGCAACGACCGCACCTGCATCGCTCCGCCATCTGATCGAGCCCCAATCGCTTCCTCAATTGCCTGCGCGCCCGTCATTGTTGTCACGCAGGGCACGTTATGCTGCAAAGCCGCTCGACGAATTGCCTGTTCATCAAAGTGTGACGCGCGCCCCAGCGGCGTGTTAATTATCAGGGCCACCTCGCCTCGCTTGATGTGGTCGACAATGTTCGGCCGTCCTTCATTCACTTTAAAAACGTTTTCCACTTTCAAACCAACCTCGCGCAAACGTTCCGCTGTTCCCAGAGTCGCGATAAGGTCGAAGCCCAACCGGGCAAGCTTGCGCGCCAGAATTACCGCCTGGCCCTTATCGGCGTCGTTAACACTGATGAAAGCAGTTCCCTTCTGTGGCAACGTCAGGCCCGCGCTCAGCATGGCCTTGCCATAAGCTTCACCAAATGTGTCGCCAACGCCCATCACCTCTCCGGTGGAATGCATTTCGGGACTCAAGATCGGATCAACGCCGGGAAATTTTACAAAGGGAAACACCGGCGACTTGATAAAAAAGCGCCTGACGGTCAGATTCGGCGGCAAACCAAACTCGCTTAATGCGCGGCCCGCCATCACCTGCGCTGCGATGCTGGCAATGGGAACGCCGGTAGCTTTCGAAACAAACGGAACGGTGCGCGAAGCGCGCGGGTTTACTTCCAAAACGTAAACGCGATGATCCTTGATGGCGAACTGAATGTTCATAAGACCGCGCACCGACAGCGCTGTCGCCAACAGGCGTGTGTAATGGCGCATTGTTTCGATGTGCTCGGGATCAATTCGTACGGGCGGGAGAACGCACGAAGAATCGCCGGAGTGAATCCCCGCTTCTTCAATGTGTTCCTGAATTGCTGCAATCACGCAGGTTGATTCGTCAGCGAGCGCATCGACGTCAAACTCGGCCGCCCGTTCGAGAAACTTATCAATTAAAACCGGACGGTCAGGTGTAAAGCCGACGGCGGTGCGCACGTATTGATCCAGGCTCTCTTCGTCATAAACGATGGCCATCGCGCGTCCGCCCAACACATAACTCGGACGCACCAGCACGGGATAACCAATTTTTCGCGCGACCTCTTTAGCTTCTTCAGCAGTGGCTGCCATGCCATTTGCGGGTTGCGGGATGCCGAGCTCGCGCAGCAGCGCGCCAAAACGTTTGCGATCTTCCGCCAGGTCAATTGAGTCAGCACCTGTGCCAATGATCGGAACGCCAGCCTGATGCAAACGCATCGCCAGATTCAACGGCGTCTGGCCACCAAACTGCACGATTACGCCTTCCGGCTTTTCAACATCGACAATATTCATTACGTCTTCAAACGTGAGCGGCTCGAAATAAAGACGATCGGAAGTGTCGTAATCCGTCGAGACCGTTTCTGGATTGCAGTTGACCATGATCGTTTCAAAGCCCGCCGCGCTGAGGGCAAACGCGGCATGGCAACAGCAGTAATCAAACTCGATTCCCTGCCCAATCCGGTTGGGACCGGAGCCCAGGATCATGATCTTGCGGCGATCAGTTGGCGCTGCTTCGTTTTCAGTCTCGTAGGTCGAATAGAGATAAGGCGTGAACGATTCAAACTCTGCGCCGCACGTATCAACGCGTTTGTAAACTGGAACAACTCCCGCGCGTTTTCTGAATTCTCGGACTTCGTCTTCAGATTTTTCGGTCAAATAAGCCAGGCGGCGATCGGACAGCGCGACCTCTTTGAACGAACGCAAAAGTTCGACGGGAATTTCTTCCAGCTTGAGTCCTTCAACCGACTTTTGAATTTCCATTACGTCCTGAAGTTGTTCGAGAAACCACGGATCGACACGAGACAATCGGTATATTTCCGAGATCGGCCAATCGTGTTGCAGTGCGTAAGTGATGTATGAAAACCGCTGCGAGTTAGGACGCGCCAGCTTGCGTTGCAGCTCATCCGTGGAAACATCTTCCAAACGCAAAGGCTTCACAGCTTCCAATGAGCGCAGGCCTTTGAAAAGCGCTTCTTTGAACGTCCGGCCGATTGCCATCACTTCGCCCACCGACTTCATCTGCGTGCCCAGCACGTCTTCGGCTTCCTTGAATTTTTCAAAATCCCACTTGGGAATCTTGGCGACTACGTAATCGATGGTCGGTTCAAACGAGGCGGGCGTTTTTTTCGTGATGTCATTGGGAATCTCGTCGAGCGTGTAACCGACCGCCAACTTCGCTGCAATCTTCGCAATCGGAAACCCCGTGGCTTTGGATGCGAGCGCTGATGAACGCGAGACGCGCGGGTTCATTTCAATCACGCGAATATCGCCATTCTCAGGATTGACTGCAAACTGAATGTTCGACCCGCCGGTTTCCACGCCGACCTTGCGAATAACCGTGATCGCCATGTCACGCATCTTCTGATACTCGCGATCAGTCAGCGTCTGCGCCGGCGCGACAGTGATCGAGTCGCCGGTGTGCACGCCCATGGGATCAAAGTTTTCAATCGAACAAATGATCACGACGTTGTCAGCGATGTCGCGCATCACTTCGAGTTCAAATTCTTTCCAGCCGAGGATCGACTCTTCCACCAGGACTTCATGCATCGGCGAGGCAGCCAAACCGTTGGCCACGACTTCTTCAAACTCTTCCGGGTTGTAAGCCGTGCCGCCGCCGGTGCCACCCAATGTGAATGAAGGTCGAATGATGGCGGGATAGCCGGTGTCTTCTACAATTTGCTGCGCCTCGGACCATGATTTCGCAAAGCCGCCACGTGGCATTTGCAGTCCGGCCTCGTCCATCGCCTGCTTGAACAGCATGCGATCTTCAGCAATCTTTATGGCTTCGCGCTTGGCGCCAATCATCTCGACGCCACATTCTTCAAGCACGCCGGAATCATCCAATGCGATTGCGAGGTTCAGCGCAGTTTGTCCACCTACCGTTGGCAACAACGCGTCGGGTCTTTCCAGACGAATGATGGCGCTGACCGCTTCGACCGTGAGCGGTTCGATGTAAGTGACATCCGCTGTTTCCGGATCAGTCATGATCGTTGCCGGATTAGAATTAACCAGCACGACCTTGTAGCCTTCCTGCCGCAGCGCCTTGCACGCCTGCGTCCCCGAGTAGTCGAACTCGCACGCCTGCCCAATGACGATTGGGCCGGAACCAATGATTAGGATTTTCTGGATATCGGTGCGTTTAGGCATGCTAAGGCGAGGGTAAATTGGTAGTTAGGCTTTGGCGGAGTCAGATCTTCGCTTCTCCAGACGCTTGCGGAAGTCTTCACCTTCGATCATTACCTTCCTGCACATCTCATAAAGACGACTGCGTAAGGGAGTGCCGATTTGATCTTCCAAAGTCGTCAGCGCTCTGATGCGTTCGGAATCTCGTTTCTTGCTGAAGCTTCGCGAAGTCGATTCTGACTCTTCCAACTTCTCAGGGCGCGTGTCATCCAAATAGTTCGTCGTAAAAATCGTCAGCTTTTTGTTGTTGTAACGCGTGTTGATGATTTGATAGAGCGTGTCACGCACCCAATTCGTCGCCACCGACGCTCCCAACTCGTCGAGCACCAAAACTTCAGCCTGATAGACCGGCGCCAGCACTCGAGTTTCGGAAGTCTGTGAAATAGGGTTGTATGAATCCTGAATTGCTTTCAACAACGAACCCGACTCGTAAAACAAACAGGAGACACCCTTCTTCTCGATCAGTTCCTTGAGAATGGCAACTGCTAAATGAGTTTTGCCAACGCCAACCGGTCCCATCAACAGAAGGCCCACATCCACGGCGGGGTAGTCATCAACAAGCCTGCTGGCCAGGCTGTGCGCGAAGTATTGCGAATCATTGCCCGGCTGCGGGTAATAATTATGAAAGGAACAGTGTCGAAAGCGCGGCGGAATGCGTGCAGCTTCTAATGCTCGCGAACTGCTGTTGGTGCGCCGGCAGACGCAGATGACTGCTCCTTTGCCCGCTTCCAGGCGCGTGCCCGTGCCAAAACAAATCGGACAGACCTCGTCTGCCGAATTTCCATTATCGTGCGACCTCGGAACCTCACGATTCTTGTTAATGCTTATTACGTTTGTGTCTTGCTTATCAGATGACATTCAGGCAGTAACTCTAACCAGTCTTGCAACTTTCGGCGAACCAATCGATCTCTTGCGACGACGAATTATAGCATCGCGTGCCGTTGGAGCAACGAACCGCCACGCTCGAAAGTGTTAATTAAGATAGGGCCAATGATGTCCGATAAGCTTTAGCTTGTCGTAACGCCGCGACAAACTAAAGTTTATCGGACATTCTCTGGTGCAATACTGTCAAACTACTGTGATACTTCTCCGTTAACCTACAGGAAATTTCAAATCATAAGGGGTTGATTGTTATTATGACAGGCGAATTCATCGAAACCGAAATGTCTTTACTGCATTCATTGTTGAGTAAATTGGGCCTTAGCAGAATAAAAGCTGAGCGTCATCCGATTCGTGTCTTCCTGCTGGACGACGACCGGCGCAGGCATCGCTGGTTTGCTGCACGCTTCAAGGGCGACCTGGTTGATGTTGCCGATAACGTCGAACAGGCCCAGGAGATGCTTAGCACAAATACCTACGACGCGATCTTTTTAGATCACGATCTTCATCCCGAGCATTACCACGCTCCTAGTCGCGACGATGAGCGTACGGGTTATGCAATTGCTGTATGGCTGGCCGCGAATCCCGAGTTGCAGCGCGCCTCGACAATTATGGTGCATACGCGCAACGCCGATGGCGCGATGCGCATGGTCGAGGAACTACGTCGCGCCGGGCGCACCGCTGACTACGTTCCCTTTCCCATGCTTGCCGAACGCATTAAGCACTATTGGGCGCGATAGCCAAGAACCGTAAATCGTGAATCGTAAATCGTAATAGTTGGGAAGGTTACTTCGGAGACCAATTGCTCTCGGTTAGTCTCAGATCTGTAGTAGCTTTGTCTGATATTCCTTGTGACGCCCAACCACTATTCACGATTTACGGTTTTTTGGTGGCCAGGGACGGAATCGAACCGCCGACGCCGGCCTTTTCAGGGCCGCGCTCTACCAACTGAGCTACCTGGCCAATCCGGTAGGAAAGACCGCGTAGTATAGGGAGTTGCGAAAAGAACTGTCAAATTACACAGGAAGTTGTCGATTTGTCAGATTCGTCACAAAAAAGCGTTGACTGATTACTTGCCGGGTGTATAATCCGTGCCGTTGAGGATGGGGTTGGCGCCCAAACGTCAGTCCGGTTTAAGAGACGACATCCGATTCAAAATTGAAAGTGCCCGCCAGTGCCAGCTCGGCCGCCGATCGCGCCCCCCGCAGTCGCTACCTTCGAGCTGGCACAGCCATTTTTAGGCCTCATAAACTTAATTCAAACGCGCACTTCCCTACTCTTCAATTCCAGCACGCAGCATTAGACTTTTTCGTTGCAGTATTGCGTCCGCAACAATACTGTCTTCGTTTGCGCCCACCAGCTTCCGCTCACGCAATACTATTGAGCCATCGATGACTACATCCCTGACATCGTTTGCCTGGGCCGAGTAAACCAGCGCCGACGATAACTGACCCGCACACGGAACCGAATGAATTTCGTTGAGAGCTACTACGATTACATCGGCGCGCTTGCCAATCTCCAAACTGCCAATCTCGTTTTCCAGTCCAAGCGCCCTGGCGCCAACGATCGTGGCCATTCGAAGTGACTGACTTGCCGGAACGAC
>DASQPM010000376.1:0-5309 GCA_035643935.1 Pyrinomonadaceae bacterium
CCGCCGTAACCGCCACGACCGCCACCACCACCACGATTTTCGCGGGGCTTGGCTTCGTTAACGTTCAGCGCGCGACCGTTGACTTCCTTGCCGTTAAATTGAGCGATAGCTGCCTCGCCCTCTTCCTTGCTGGACATTTCGACGAAGCCAAAGCCGCGCGATCGACCGGTGTCGCGGTCTTCCACGACGCTCGCTGATTCAACCGTGCCGGCGGCTGCAAAAAGTTCTTGCAAATCCTGGCTGGAGGTAGAGAAGGCGAGATTGCCGACATAAAGTTTCATAGACATACAGATATACCTTTCCCACTTGGGGCTAAAAGAAGCTGCGAATCGGATTGGCCTCGATTAACGGTAGTCAGCAAGGAACCGGGTTCGGAATGCTCAAAAGAGCGGCTTCTGAAGTTGAAATCAGCCCGCTCTCGAACCATCTAAACGCCGGCGCTAACGAATTTTGCGCGGGGCGCATCACCGTTGATGCGCGAGAGTAGGGTTAACTGGCACTACTATGTACTATTGAGGGCAAACTGGCAAGGCGATAGCAGCCGGTGGCATAGACTTTAGTCTGTGCCCTTTTGCGAGAACCCAGACTGAAGTCTGTGCTACTTTCGGCAAATTAACAGTTTGAGTTACAACCTTGTTATCCTTAAGCAATATGGTGTCACCAGAGAAAGAATCGGATAAATCATCACGCCTGTTCGCCCGCGCCCAGGAATTGATACCCGGTGGCGTCAATTCGCCGGTGCGTGCGTTTCGCGCAGTGGGTGGAACGCCATTGTTCATTAAGAGCGCGCAAGGTCCATTCATCACCGATGTCGATGGCCGCCGCTATATCGACTACGTCGGTTCATGGGGACCAATGATTCTGGGACACGCTGATAAGGAAATCGTTGCTGCGCTCCAAGCTGTGGCCGCGAATGGGACCAGCTTTGGCGCGCCCAACAAATTGGAAGTTGAACTCGCGGAAGAAATCGCAGACGCCGTGCCGTCGATCGAGATGGTGCGCATGGTCAACAGCGGTACGGAAGCCACGATGTCAGCCATTCGACTGGCGCGCGGCGTCACCGGTCGTAACAAGCTGATTAAGTTTGAAGGGTGTTATCACGGTCATGCTGACAGTCTGCTAGTGAAAGCCGGTTCGGGCGTTGCCACTCTTGGTTTGCCGGACAGTCCCGGCGTTCCCGCGGCGCTGGCCCAACAAACCATCACGGTTCCCTTCAACGATGCGACGGCCGTTGAGGATGTTTTCAAACAACACGATGACATCGCAGCCGTAATCGTTGAACCAGTGGTCGGCAACATGGGCTGCGTGCCACCGCGCGAAGGTTTTCTGCAAGCTTTGCGAGAATTAACAGCGCGACACGCCGCACTGCTAATCTGTGACGAAGTGATGACTGGCTTCCGCGTCGCTCGCGGCGGCGCTCAAGCTCTTTACGGCATCAAGCCGGATATAACCTGCCTTGGGAAAATCATCGGTGGCGGTTTGCCTGTGGGCGCTTACGGCGGCAGCCGGGACCTGATGCGTAACATTGCACCGACCGGACCCATCTATCAGGCGGGTACTCTGTCGGGAAATCCGTTGGCAATGACCGCGGGCCTGCTGACCTTGCGCCGTTTGAAAGACAAAACAATTTACGAGGAACTGGAACGACGATCGGCGCAACTCTGCGACGGACTAGCAAGCGCCGCTGCGGATTCGGAAATCAAAACCACCACAAACCGCGTCGGTTCGATGTGGACCACGTTCTTCAGCGACGGACCAGTCATTGACTGGACCACAGCGAACAAAAGTAACCGCGAACGCTATGGCAAGTTTTTCCATGCCATGTTGGCTGAAGGCGTTTACCTTGCGCCGTCGCAATTCGAAGCGGGTTTTGTGAGCATCGCGCACACTGAAGAAGTCATTGAACAAACAATTACCGCCGCCCGAAATGCCTTTCAAGTTTTGACGACAAGTCCAAGCCGATAACCTCAAGGTCGGGAAGGGCGGCTTGCCCCCGCCCAGGTTGATTCAGGCTGAACCAGCGGGGGTAAACCACCCTTCCTGACCTGCAAATTAATCGAATTGAGTGGCTTCCGGAAGATCTAGAGCGGCAGGTCAATGATAAATTTGGTCCCTTGCCCGGGCTTACTCTCAACACTGATCTCGCCATCATGTTGTTCGACAATTTGCTTAACGATAGCCAGTCCCAGCCCCGTCCCTCTTTTCTTGGTTGAAAAGAACGGCTCAAAAATGCGCTCGCGCGTGACCTGGTCTATTCCACTTCCCTGGTCTGCGATAGACACGCGGGCAAACTGTTTTGCGAGAGTCGGGTTAATCGTGCTCGTCGAGATTTCTAAAGACGCGCCTCTCGGACTGGCGTCAATTGCATTGGCGATGAGGTTGACGAGCACCTGACTCAGTTGATCAAAGTCCCATCTGCCGGTCGGACTCTGCGCCGCATAGTGCTTCTCGATATGAGTTGCTTTCTCATTGACCTTGTCGGCAGCCAGGTCGAGGCTGTGATCGATCAGTTCATGGAGATCAACTTCCGACTGTTCAAGCGCTTTGCGTCTGGAGAAATGAGACACATCGACGACCAGCTTGTTCAGATGTCTTATACCGCGTTCGACCAGTTCGATTGTGTTTAATCCTTCCTCATCCTTGACGTTATCTCGCAACATGGCGACGCCCAGTCGGATGCTGCCCAGCGGATTTCTAATTTCGTGCGCCACTTGCGCAGTTGCCTGGCCGACCGCAGCCAGCGATTCCTGCCGGCGCATGCCGCGTTCGGCCTCTGCGGCTTCAGTTACATCCACCAGCGTAAGAATCTGGCCGCGGTCGCCATTGATTGCCAGCGGCGACGAGTAAACGTCAAACGCTTGTTCTGGTTCGCCATCGGCCAGCGGCGGACAAAGCCAACGTCCGCGATACGTCGCCCGATCGACACGCGAGGCTGACGCCGCTTCCAACATTCGTAAAGCTTCGGGGGAGGCAAACTTCTCATGAACCGAAGCGCCGATGGTGGCTCCAGGGAATATGCGAAAGAAGGCCGCGTTAGCGCTGCGAATGCGATCGTCTTCATCTATGGCCGCCACCGCGCTGACCATTCCTTCCAGCAGTTGATTGGCAAAAGCGCGTTCGCGCCGCGCTTCTTCAATGCTGCGGGTCATTGCTCCAAAGCGACGTTGTACTTCCCAGATAGTGCCGGCCGCAACCAGGGCGCCAACGATCAAGACGGCGACGTTCCATAGTCGTATCGAGCGGGCGGCATTCTGCTCGATGCTTTCGCTGTTGTGGAAAATTTCGTTTTGTTCCTGACCCGACTGGTCCAGCATTGCGTTTAGCTCCGCATCGACGATGCTGAACTTTTCGAAACCTTCCAGCGAATAGCGACGCAGATCTAGGGTCACTTGAATATAGGTTTCCAGATCGCCACGAAAATGCCGCCAGGTTTCATTATTCGCAAGCGGAGGCCGTTCGAACTCTTGCAGCAGCTTATTTGTTTCGTCTCTTGCATTACCCAAACGCAAATCGACTGGCGGTCTGAGCTCGCGGCGTGCCTCTGCTTCCGCACGGCGGCGCGCCTCGTTATTGAGCTTGGTAACGGCAAGCCGAAGCTTTAGCAGCAGACTGAACTTCGCCGCATGTTGCTCCTCCAACCCGAGAACGGCGCCGCCAACTTCATCCATGCGCCGCCCGCTGACAATGCCCATAACCAAAATCAGTACGAGTAGTATGAGGAACCCAATGATTAACGGCATGATCGCCGGTGCGAGTTGATGGGTCCAGCCACTGATCGCCTGCGCCGCGGCATCTCCCGGTTCGAGATTTTGCTGCGGTTCCTGGCGCCGGTAAACCACGCGCGGTTTCGGATCATCTTCAAGCATTGGGCCAGTCCTATGAGAATTCGGAGCGCTATCAGGGCCCGCATTCTCAGCTTTTTCTCTTGGTTGTTCGTCCATCGATTCTGACCCGGCAAATCGCAATCAACCCTAGGGCTTCGCGTCCATCCAGTTATCGGCAATCCCAACGTCGACAATCAGCGGCACATCGAGAGTCACAGCCGCTTCCATTTCGCGCTTTAAGACTTCCGCCACATGTTCAGCGGCGCCGGCAGCAACTTCAACCAACAGCTCGTCGTGTACCTGCATCAGCAGCCGGGCATCCAACTTTTCGCGCTTGAACTCTTCATCAACTCGCAGCATGGCAATTTTCACAATATCACTTGCCGTTCCCTGAATCGGCATGTTGATGGCTTCACGTTCCGCGGCCTTGCGAATGTTCGCGTTACGATCGTTAATGCCCTGAAGCGGACGAATGCGGCCGTAGATGGAACGGACGTAACCATGTTCCCGAGCCCGCAGCGGCACTTCTTCCATGTAACGTCGCACGCCCTTGTAAGTGTCGTAATAATTCTCGATGACTTTCTTTGCTTCCTGTCGCGAGATACCGACGCGCTGCGACAAACCCCAGGGCTCGATCGCATAGGCGATAGCAAAGTTAACTATCTTTGCAAAACGCCGCGCTTCCTTAAGTTCTTCGTCGGTCTTCGCACCGAACACGAGCCTCGCCGTGCGTGCATGAATGTCTTCACCATGCTGAAAAGCCTCGAGCATCACCGCGTCCTGCGTGATATGCGCCAGCAGGCGTAACTCAAGCTGCGAATAGTCGGCGGAGATTATCTTGTAACCCTTCTCGGCAACGAAGGCGCGCCTGATGCGGCGGCCAAGCTCAGTGCGAATGGGAATGTTTTGTAGATTTGGTTCGCTTGAAGAAAGCCGCCCGGTCGCCGCCACGGTTTGATTCAGCAAACAATGAATTCTGCCATCGGCGGCGATCTGATTCGGCAGCGCATCGGTGTAAACGCTCTTTAACTTATCAAGCTCGCGATAGTCGATAATCAGCCTGGGCAACTCGTAAGTTTGGGCCAACTCTTCCAGGACTGCTTTGCTTGTTGAGATTCGTCCGGTAGAAGTCTTGCGGCCGGAACTCATCTCCAACTCCGAAAGCACCTCGCCCACCTGTTTGGGCGACCCGATGTTGAATTCTCTTCCCGCCAGCTCGTAAATCTTTACCGTCAGCTTTTTCAATTCTAAGCCGAGAAAGTTTGAAAGATCAGATAGTGTCGCGCGGTCTACCTTCAGGCCTGCTTGTTCCATGCGAAACAAGAGCGGCGCCAGCGGCAGTTCCATCTCCGAATAGATCGTTTCCAGTTTCTTCTCGAGTATGCGCTGATGCAGCACGCGCGCGGTTTGCGCGGTCAGGTCGGCGGCGGCGGCTGTTTCCCATTGCACGCTGGTCCAACCGTTCGCAGGCTTTTCGCTTTTCTC
>DASQPM010000377.1:0-2802 GCA_035643935.1 Pyrinomonadaceae bacterium
GGCGCTATAGTCAACAATCTTGTGAATGAACTTCGGGCGCAGCAGCGGTTCGCCACCCATCAGCGCCAGCACGCGCGAGCCGATTGAATGCAGCCAGTCGATCGAACGCTTGGCCACGTCTTCGGTCATGCCCTTGACGGCATTGTTATACGACCAGCAGTAGTGGCAATCGAGATTGCATTTCCACTCCGTAAACAGATACGGAATGATCGGTCGCAACTCGCCGCTGTGCCAGCGCGATTTGAAGTAGGGCGAACCCCACGTCTTCCACGTGCGGATCGCGTTCAACTTCTGATACTGCCGCTCTGTCATCTCCACGGGATTTGGTTTTTGCGGATAGACCGGCTCGGGAAGAACGTTTTCCGGCATCGGCTCGAGCTTCGGCCGACTCTCTTCCTTGTAAAGTATCTGGTGAAGTTTTTGATCAATCCGGAACGCCGGGGCATCAGTGCCTGTGTCCGTGGCCACAGGTGGGGGCGTCTGAATGTTCTCCTGAATTTCTGCCATGATATTTCCTCTCCAAAGTTAAACGAGTAGGCGCGAGATTTGTCCGGCTGCCAATCGAATCGAAGCCTCTGGAAAAACGATTGCGAATAATTACCAGCGGGCAGTACAGCTTTCTGCGTGGTTTGCAAGACTGCGGCCGCGGCGATTGCCTTATAAACGTCGCGAATATTGGCTGATTTCCGGTGAAATTGCAAGCTTCGGAGCCGCCCACCGAAAGGAAAGTAAACTCGGGTTGCTTACCTCTTTGAATCGCGCTACTCTTGCGGCTTTTGTTGGAGGCCTGATTCTCCACTAACCGCAGACAAAGCTCTATTTACCACCCTAAAGGAAGTCAAGTTGGCCGCTAAAGCTGAAGCAATTGTTACCGCCGGATTGAGACCAGAGTTGTTTGCAAAACGAGGTATCGTTGTTGTAGACGCGCGGTCGCTTGTCATCGTGCTCGCGCTGATCGTTGTCGCCGGCTTTGCCTTTCGCCTTACAAAGCTCAGCGCCGAAGGCCTCAGTGATGACGAGCTCAACAAGCTGGAAGCGGTTAGCGACTATCGCCAGCACGGCCTGACTTCGGCAAACGGCGAGCATCCGCTCTTGATGAAGGCGTCGCAAACGGCAACGGTCGTGGTCGCCGACAAATGGAACAGCACTTCCCTCGGCAGCCATAATCCAATCGCAATAGAAACTGCGCTTCGTTTTCCCAATGTGCTGTTTGGCTCCTTGACTACAATTCTTGTTTACCTGCTGGCGGCTGAATTGTTTGGAGCAGAAGTTGGATTGATTGCGGCAGCGCTGTGGGCTTTTGATCCGAGCGCGATTGGCTTTAACCGCATTGCGAAAGAAGACACGTTCCTGTTGTTCTTCTTCCTGCTCGCGAATGTCTTCTGGCTGCGCGGCCAGCGCGTGGCGGAAAGCAAACCCGGCGTGAAACCCATGAAGTATTACTGGGCCACGGCCGCGGCGTTTGGCGCGATGCTCGCCTCAAAATACCTGCCGCAGATGCTGAACGTTACCATCGCCTATTACTGGATCTTCCAGGCAATTCCGGAAACACGATGGCGGCTCGGTAAGAAACGCATGCTGACATTCTTTGCGATCATGGCGGTCACATTTCTGTTGCTCAATCCGACCATTTTATTGCCGGGAACCTGGAAACAAATGGGACTGTTCGCGGGGCAAAAGTTAATCGCACATGATGGTTACGAATTCATGGGCAAAGTCTACAGTCACCGCCTGACAGATTGGTTTAATGGGATCCCCTGGTATTTCTATCATCTCTTTGTCGTCGTCAAATTGCCATTGTTAACACTGGCCGGATTTGTAATTGGGTTACCGCTGCTTTTCCGGCGCAAGCTTGGCGACGGCCGCTATTTCATAGTGTTGTGGTTGTTTCTCTTTATGATGACGTTCAGTTTCGTTGGCGGAAAATTCACGCGCTATTTCACGGTCGCTCTTCCCGCGGTTCTGATAACTTCGGCGATCGGAATTCAATTCTTCGGCGGTTGGATTTCGGAGAAGGTTTCCAATGCACTGGGGGCAAGTTGGAGCGCAAATTACCTGCGACTGGGGCTGGTTGTAGTGGTCATTATCGGATCAGTGCAAGCATCGGCGTCGGTAGCTCCGCACTTCAGACTTTTTACCAACGCCCTGGCTGGAGGCGTCGCACGTGAGGGGTACTATTTTCCGCATGACGAATTCTATGATGCCAGTGTTCGCGACGTGATGTTTGAGATAGTCAAACGAGCAAAACCTAATGCGCAGGTTGCCAGCGAGATACCTAACCTGGCCGAGTATTACGCGCAAAGGGCCAATCGCCCTGACTTGGTATGTGTGTCTTTGTCAGACCCGAATGCGTTGAAGCAATTGCAGGAAGGCGACTATGTCGTCGATGCGCGTGGCCGTCGTTACTTCAGCAACGAGACGGTGCTGAATGTTCTTTCACAATCTGCAACTCCAGCATTTCAAACGACGCTTGGAGCAGCGGTGTCAGCTTCAGTGTACCAACTGGACAAGAAATCCCAGGATACGCTCATCGAAACAGCGCGCCGGCTGCCGCCTTTGGCCAGCAACATTCGCCTCTTATCGAATGGCACTCACGTGATCAGCAACTGACTTTGCCTGCTATTCTAACTGGCAACCTGATCACCAGCCGTTCGCTTTTGCAGCCAACGCTTAAATGAGTTTTGAGTCTCGCCCGACCGTCTTCCAAGCAGGAGGTCGTGAATGTTGATGTCTTCATCCAACTCAGGCCAATGGAGTCCTTCTCCTTTACCAATTAGGCGCCAATTCTTCCGCTCAGCCATT
>DASQPM010000378.1:0-2847 GCA_035643935.1 Pyrinomonadaceae bacterium
AAGAGTTGCAGCGCCTTTCCCGATCTTTTGCCGGGGGAAAAGGTCGCCATCATTCCTGTGACATTTCTCATGTTCGCAATTGGAGTCGCCCCGCAGTTCGTATTCAACATTTTCAACACAACCGTCGTCAAAATGGCGCGATTGTTCGGCTAAGGTCCTCGCGAATGGTGCAGGAGATCATCCCGGTTGGGCAAGTCGCGCGACGAATTCTCTATTTTCGTGGTGAAAAGGTTCTTCTCGATTTTGATCTGGCTGCTTTGTATGGCGTTGGGGTCAAAGTTCAGAACCAAGCGGTAAAGCGTAACCGCGAGCGGTTTCCGGATGATTTCATGTTTCAACTTACCGACGAGGAGAGGCAGTTATTGCGGTTGCAACTCGTAAGATTGGAGAATCGACAAGCTGCTGAAAACGAGGGCACTGGAACGAACTGGTCACAAATTGTAACCAGTTCGCAGAAATATCGCGGAACGAAGTATCGACCCTACGCGTTCACCGAAGAAGGCGTTGCCATGTTGTCAAGCGTACTGAAGAGCAAATGCGCGGTGAAAGTGAACATCGCCATCATGCGCGCGTTCGTGAAGCTCCGGCAGACTCTAGACGCAAACCGCCAACTTGCGCAAAAATTCTCAGAGCTCGAAGAGCGCGTTGAAAAACATGATGAAGAAATCGCCGCAATTCTGGAAGCAATCCGGCAGTTGATGACTCCGCCGGAGAGACCACGCCGCGAAATCGGGTTTCATGTGCGCGAGAAGGCCCCGCTTTATCGGGCGCGTAAACGCGCATGATCGCCTGGACGATTTACATCACGTTCACGGGCGCAATCGTGCTGCTCCTTCTCCCGGATGTTTTTGCACGTTGGACTGCGCTGCTTACAACCCTCGCCGGTTTGGCCTTGGGAATCGTTGAATTTTTCTGGATTCCTATTGTGGATCTCGCGCACTTCACAACGATCGTAAGTGTGCCCTGGGTGCCGTTGCTTGGGATGAATTACCATCTGGCCATTGATGGCGTGAGCCTCACGATGGTTCTGGTTACCGGCATCTCCGCCGTAAGCACCGTGTTGTTTTCATGGGATGTCGACCATCGCCAGCGCGAATTTTTCTTCTGGTTGCTGCTCGTTGTGGGTGGTTGCTACGGCGTTTTCCTCAGTGCCGATCTGTTCTTGTTCTTCGCATTCTACGAACTGGTCATCGTGCCGAAGTATTTTCTCATTGCCATCTTCGGATCGACTAACAAGGAGTACGGCGCGATGAAGCTGACACTCTACTCGTTCTTCGGTGGAATGCTCGTTTTCGCCGGAATCCTTGTCGCCTACGTGACAGCTGGCTCTCTGGATCTGAATCAATTGGCGCAATTCCACTTCAATCCCCAGCTGCAATCATGGGCCTTTCCCGTGCTGTTCCTCGGCTTCACTGTGCTGGCCGGCATCTGGCCATTGCACACCTGGGCGCCGACGGGCCATGTCGCGGCGCCCACCGCAGGGTCGATGTTGCTTGCCGGCATCGTGATGAAACTGGGCTCCTACGCGGGACTGCGCGTCGCGATGAATCTCTTTCCAGAAGGATTCCAGATATGGAGCAAATGGATCGCCGCCCTGGCCGTGATCGGAATTGTTTACGCGGCGGCGGTGGCTCTGCGTCAACGTGATCTGAAATTCGTTATCGGTTATTCAAGCGTGAGTCATATGGGTTTCGTGTTGCTTGGTCTGGCGACGGCAAATGTGCTCGGTGTCTCTGGAGCAGTGCTGCAAATGTTTTCCCACGGAGTGATCGCGGCGCTGCTTTTCGCCGTTGCGGGACGAATGCTCTATCGACGAACTCATACCCGCGACCTTGATGCATTGTCTGGAATGAATCTCAGTCGCGCTCTGCCCTTCGCTGCGTTCACGTTCGTAATCGCTTCCGCCGCATCGATGGGGATCCCAGGTTTCAGCGGATTCGCAGCGGAAATTACGATTCTGATTGGCGCATGGAAAACCTATCCGATCGCGGTTTGGATTACCGGCGCCGGCATGGTCCTGGCAGCGGCTTTCACTCTGCGCGCGCTCGTGAAGTCATTTTTCAGTGATGTGCGCGTGCAGACAGGCCGTGTTCCCACAGACGCCGACTCGGAGGAACAATCCATCACGCTAGCTGAGAAGTGCGGCGCTTGTTTGCTCATGTTTGCCACGCTTGTGGTCGGACTTTATCCCAAACTTCTACTCGATCGCATTATGCCGGCAGTGGAAGCGATGAGATTTCTGAAATGAGATCCCTGCCTTCAACGATGTCGTATCTGGAACTACTCAAGCTTGTGTCCCCTGAAGCCATTGTCGTGATCAGCGCCCTCGTCGTGCTCGCGATTGGGCTTACAAGCCGGCGGGCCACTGCCGTGGCAGGCGTGTCGCTTGCAAAACCGTCAACCAGGACAGGTAGCGCGACCGCCGCTACCGGCTGGTGCTCGTTGGTTGCCGCTCTTGGGGTTGTCATCGCAATCGCGGCAGTGCTCATCTTACCGCGCAACGCGAGCCTTTTCGGCGGGATGCTCGTAATCACACCCCTCACATCTCTTTTTAAAATCATTTGCCTCGTGCTCGCTTTTTTTACGGTGTGTCTGGCGCGATCTGAAAAATCGCTGCGTCATCCGGGCGAATACCTGGCAATTATTCTTTTGGCCACGGTCGGCCTGGTGCTCCTGGTTGGCAGCGAAGAGTTGCTCATGATTTTCATTGGGCTCGAACTGCTGGGCCTTTCCCTTTACATGATGGCTGCGTTCGACAAGACCGATGCGCGATCTGCTGAAGCAGGTCTGAAATACTTTCTCTTCGGCAGCACCTCCAGTGCGTTTACGCTTTTCGGAATCAGTTTG
>DASQPM010000379.1:0-7069 GCA_035643935.1 Pyrinomonadaceae bacterium
GGGGCGGGCCTGGTGCGGGCTGAGTTTGACAACGTACCGCCTTGGGACGAAAGCGGCTTGATCGCCGACGCAGACCCGGCCTTAATTCAGGGCGACATGCAGACCATTCAAAATATCATGTGGCACTACGTGGGATTGGTGCGCAGCGCCGAACGAATCTCGCGAGCAATTCGGGAGTTGCGCCACCTTTGGAATGAGATTGAAACCTTCTATCGAACCACCAAGCTGGACGACGGTTTGATTGGCCTGCGAAATGCCGTCGAGGTTGCCCTGATCGTTGCGCAAGCCGCTCTGCACAATCGTCAAAGTCGCGGCTGCCATTACCGGCAGGATTCGGTAGCCGTCGAAGGCGATCGCTTGATCTAGATCGTTTACAGCGAGTTAAAAAAAACCGGGTGCTCCTTAACAAGGGGCACCCGGTTTCTCTTTGCTTGCTAGTTTAGAAACTAGAAGTGGAAACGCACCGCGAACTGAATCTGGCGCTGGGAATACTTGTTACTGTCCGTTGAGGTCACACTACCGAACGACGGGTCAAAACACAATCCGTTGGGATCGTTCGTAGTTATGCCGTTACCGGCAACGGTGGCGCAATTAGCAGTGACTCTGTATAGAGTCCCGTTCTTACCAAACACCTGAGTCCGGTTAAAGAGATTAAAAGCTTCGCCCAGCAATTCAAGATTGTATCTCTCCGAGAAGTTGATTCGCTTTGAAACTCTCAGGTCCATGTTCTTGACTGCCGGCAGGCGGAACCTATTGCGCGGCAACTGGGTAAAGCGGTTATCGCCACCTTGGCCGTTCAAGGCCCCCCCGGAAACCGTAGCGCTGAATGGCGCGCCGCTGTAGAGCACAAAGATCGGAGAGAACGACCAGCCATTTATCAGACGGTCGCCAGCCGAACCGGCCCCGCCCTTGTAAAGCGTGGGGGCATACACCGCGCTGAATACGAACTTATGCCTCGTATCAAAGTTGCTTGGTCCGAAATCGTAGACCTGACGCTGAAAGATATCCACTGGCTGACTAAAGATGCTCGTGGTTATCAGTGAGTTTTGTCCGGTATCGGTAGCTCTCGACAGCGTATAACTCGACTGGAATTGCAGGCCGTTAGTAAAGCGACGGTTGATCTGCAGCACCAGCGCGCTATATTCGGACTTTACTGAACTCTCTTCACGAAGCAGCGAATTCAAAGTCGTATTGGCCTTGGCGTACAGCGGCAAGGTGAAAGATTGTCCGTCCGCAGATCCACCGTGAATATTGAACGTCCTTGTCGCACCGGTGGGAGTATTGTTCACGTCGAGGAATGTCGGCAAGTCATAACCTCTCGCTCCCACGAAGGACGCTGAAGCGACTGTGTTCTTGGCAATCTCTCGCTCCAGGATAAAGTCATACTGAAGAATCTTCGGGGTCTGGAAATTTCTTTGGAAGAAGAAAATTGTCCCTAACGCCGGATTGGTGTTGGGCAAAGTATTCGGGAAGATGGGGGCGCACGGCTGCGTTGCCGTCGCCACCAACGGGAAACAGTTGGTGATCTGCGTCGGCTGTATGCTGATAGTTCCCTGACCAGCCGGATTACCAGTCTTCAGCAGATTGTTCCAAATGTGCCCACCGAGGATGCGGCCATAATAAACACCAAAGCCACCGCGAATAGAAGTTTTGCCATCGCCGTTAATGTCGTATGCAAAACCAACACGCGGACCAAAGTTGTTTTTGTCATTGGGTAACGTTGAGGTCGCCTGAGCAAGCGTCCTGCCGTCATTCGGAATAACCACCGTACTGCTGTTAGGCAGGATTGCGGCAGGCAACCTTTGGTATTCGTAGCGCAGGCCGGAATTCAAAGTGAAGCGTGGTGTTACGCGGGTATCCAGCTGGGCAAAGAAGCTATACTCATTTTCGGTGAACTTTATTCCTTGAATGCCTACACCCTGGCTGTAAGCACTACTGCCCGTGTTCCAGCAGCGACCGCGCAGCCGGGTGCTAGACGAGCAAGTTACTGTTGCGGGTAAGGGTGTAACAAAATTGACGTAGTCAATTACGAAGTCGTCAATTTTGGCGTACGAGTAAGAACCGGCTTCAGAGCCACGGTTCAGGATTTCGTCGGTGACGCGGTTAATGTCGAAGCCAAACTTGATTGTGTTTACCCCCTTGGTCCACGTTACCGTGTCCGCAACTTGAATGCGTCGCTCATCCGGATACTTGATGCGTTCAAAGTTGGTTGTGGTACCGAAGGTTAAGCCATTCGTCAAGAACACTTGCGGTGAACGCGCGCCCAGCTCCGTGGTTGCGGTCGTCGGTTCGCCCGGTAGCGGCGGCTGGCTAAAAGCAAATTCAAAGTCCTTCGAATACTGAAAACGCAGCTCGTTTAGCAGGTTCGGCGTAAGCGTTGACTGGAAGCGTGAATTAATCGTGTCGACCCGGACAAAATCGTCGCCGAAACTATGCCGCGCGTTGGTGTTTGTCGCCTGCGTTTGCAGACCAGCAGGAGAGGCCCAGCGCAAGCGATTGTAAGACAACGTAAACAGGTTATTGCTATTCACCTGCCAATCAAATTTCGGAAAGATTATTTTCTGATCGCCGCGACGAGGTGTTTCGCCAGTCAGCGAAGTAAGAAATGCCAGAGTGCTGTCAATCTGGGCGTCAGTTAAACCCTTTGTAGGCGTACTCGCAGTCAAAGCAAGTCGCGCCGCAGTTCCAGGCGCTAAGCTGTTCAGGTAACTTGGGAGAAAGAACACAGCCAGACCCGGGAAGTTTCGTTTTTGCTGATCGTAGCTGAAGAAGAAAAACGCTTTGTTCTTGACGATGGGACCACCGATATCGCCGCCGAATTGATGGCGAACATCGACCGGCTTAATTCCTACGGGCGTTGAGATGCCATTGATCAAGACGCTCTTAAAGGCGCGAGGATTGCGCGCGCCAAACTTGTTGTTGCGATAGTACTCAAAGAAATCCCCATGAAACTCGTTCGTGCCGCTCTTGCTTACTGTATTAACTACGGCGCCGGCAGAACGTCCATATTCAGCCGAGTAGTTTGAGGAGTTAACCTGAAACTCGCGAACTGCTGACTGGCTGACGACGTAGGGAATGCGGGTGCGGCCGCGTTCTTCCGATTGGAACGATTGATTGTTGTCACCACCGTCAACCGTGCTGTTGTTCAGTAAGCCCGAAATACCACGGAAGCTAATCAGTCCGAATGGACCATCGGGAACTGAGGCCGGCGTCAGAAGCACAAAATCGGTAACCCGACGACCGTTGACCGGCAGTTCGTTAATGGAGGTCTGATTAATATTGGTGGAAAACTCCTGCGAGTTGGTATTGATCACCGGTGCTTCGGCGGTAACTTCGACGGTTGCCGTAGTTCCGGCAACACCCAGAGGAACATTTATATTCGTGACCTGTCCGACCTCGACTACAACTTTTTCCTGCACAAAATCAGCGAAGCCCGCCACTGAAACCTTGACGGTATATGTTCCCGGCGGCAGGTTGACAACGCGAAAGCCGCCATCGGAATCGCTTGTGGCCGTGGACTCCTGGTTTGTCCCGGCATTAGTCGCCGTCACTGCGGCATTGGGAATCGATGCGCCTTGGGGGTCAGTGACCTTCCCGCTGATACCACCAGTCAATGTTGACTGTGCAATCGCGATAGTGCTCAGCGCGAGTATGGAGAAAATTAAAAGGGGTAGTCGTACAAATTTCGACATGGGGAACTCCTTAAGCATGAGTTAGCGTTGAAGAATGTGCGCAGCCGATTGGGCGCAGGTTAATGTCTTGGAAATAGAGAGCAAATTGATGTTATTCAAAACAAGAAGGAAATGATCCGTAGACCCCGAATAGAGGCAAGCTTTTTAGCACGCCTGATGCACCTTTCGCAAGGCTAATACGTTTTGAAGCCGAGTAAAATAAAAGTTCGCTGTTTCGTATCCTGCGAAGACCCACCTGGGCATGACTTGATCGCATTACCGTTCGCAAAATGTATGCCGAATTTAGCCCAACCGCTCACGCTCTATTAACTCCCCGCTTTTCAACGCTTATCTCAAAATTCAGCTTTCAGGCCGCCATAAAGTTAGCCGAGAATTTGGATCAATATTGGAAAATCAGGAAATTGCAATTTGCGGACGATTAACCGGCGAACCGCTCAACAATCATGGCGATGCCCTGGCCGCCACCGATACACGCGGTCGCAAGACCATAACCACTCGAGCGGCGCTGCAATTCATGAAGTAAGGTGAGTACAAGCCGGGTGCCGGTGGCGCCCAACGGATGTCCCAGTGCAATCGCTCCGCCGTTGACGTTCGTCCGCGATCGATCCAAACCTAATTCCTTTTCGACGGCGAGATACTGGCCGGCGAAGGCTTCATTCACTTCAATCAGATCTATGTCAGCAAGCTCAAGTCCGGCCTTCTTCAATGCTTGACGCGTCGCTGGCACTGGTCCAATGCCCATAATTTCAGGTTCGACACCGGCATAAGCCCAACTCACAATGCGACCCATTGGTTTCTTGTCCGCGCGCTTAAGATAGTCTTCACCGCAGATGACCAGTGCGGCAGCGCCGTCAACAATTCCCGAAGCGTTGCCGGCAGTTACAAAACCATCCCTAGCAAACGCTGGTCGTAATTTCGCCAGCACCTCCATCGTCGTTTCTGGTCGCATGTGATCGTCCGTGTCAAAAATGAAACTCGATCGGCGTGATTTAACTTCAACCGGAACAATCTCGTCAGCAAAATAGCCGGCATCGCTGGCCCGCTTCGCTTCCTGTTGCGAACGCAGCGCGTACGCATCCTGCTCTTCGCGTGAGATGGAAAACTTTCGCGCCAGATTTTCGGCAGTGCCGGCCATGGGCGTATTGCAATAAGTATCGAGCAACGCGACCATCAAGCTGTCTTCGAGTTTGCCTTCGCCCAGCGCAAAACCTGAACGGGCCCCCCGGATTATATGCGGCGCCTGCGACATCGACTCCATGCCGCCGACTAGTGCAGTCTGCGCTTCGCCAAGCTGAATCATCTGTGCGCCCGAAACAATTGATTGAATACCGCTACCGCACAAGCGATTAACCGTAAGCGCCGGCCGGTCGAAAGGCACGCCCGCCTTGAGGCCAACGTGACGCGCGCCATAGATTGCATCGCCAGACGTTTGTAACGCATTTCCCATCACCGTGTGATCGATCTCTTCCGGAGAGACGCCCGTCGCTTCCAAAGCAGCTTTGGCCGCAGTCGCGCCAAGATCAATTGCCGAAATATCTTTCAGCGCGCCGACATACTCGCCCATCGGCGTGCGCTTGCCACCCAAAATGAAAACATTTGTGCTCATCTCAAAATAACCAACCTTCCATGGTTTTGAATTATGCGAATGTTAGAAACGGAAAGATTAACAAACAATCGATCGTTGAATCAATTTGGCAACCGCGGGGAGGTGTCGTAGTTTGAACCGTTCTCTGTGCGTCCTTTGTGTTGTTTGTGTCTCTGTGGTGAGCCGACGCTGACAAAGATTCACCACTGAGGCACAGAGAACACGAAGGACGCACAGAGAAAGTTTGAAGAAGCAGTAGGTTTCTCGCGGCAGCGATGAGAAAAAGGTTTTGCTTTATTCCGAAAATCTATGGTGGGAGCGATACCGGTGCAGTAGTTCTTCGAGAAAGCCTTCATAGGTAAACGTCGCCAGATCGTATGTGGGACGAATCTTGTACATAAGCGGCAACGAAACGCGCCAGGCCATCCACTGCCGCGGAATATCCGCAAGATCCCAACGGCGCCGCAGGAAAGTTTCCACTACTTCGATTTCGCGCTCGGTCAGACTATTAAGCTCTCCAGAAAACTCAACCGGCTTGAACGATCTTCGCAACGCCAAGTCGCTCACCGCTGACTCAAACACCTGCGCGAAGAGCGGTGCCTCGGCCTCGCGCTCGCGAACCACAACCGTGCCTGCAATCATGTCGCCCACGCGCTGGTCCGAAGCGCTGACAAAAACTGAGATCAAGCCGATCGAATAGAATGGGGCCGGCATCATATCGAAAGTGCGAAGCAAGTTTCTGACTGCTGCTTCCCAAAAAGTGACCGGGCGTCCATCTTCGCGAATGACACGAAGCTTCAGCCAGCGTTTGCCGGGTGTTTGTCCATTCCAGATCCACTCAAAGAAAGCGAAGTAGCCGGACAGAATCAAAAAGAGCACCACCACCAAGGCGGCCTTCACCCATTTTGGCGCGCTGGTAAGCTGCTCGCCGAAAGTCGAATAGTTCGCAACCAACGTGAACGCGATGATCATCAGGATGAGCGCGAGTATCTGCAAGGCATGGTCAATCGCGCAGGCAAGAAAACGGTTCCCAATCGACGCCAGCGCAAAGTGAAGCGGCACGCGCTCAGGCGTTTCAATTACGAGGATGTCTTCAGTTGCGAGCGCTGCGGACATTGCTTAGTAGGACAGGCATTCCTGCCTGTCCAGGGTTGTTATTGGTTCACCAATCAGGACAGACAGGAATGTCTATCCCACTCCGCGCACACGAACAAACTTGCGCTTGCCTATTTGAATCAGCACGAAACGTTCCGAATTGATGCTAAGCGAAGACGCACTATCAGACTTTCTTTCACCATCGAGATAAACGCCTCCCTGCTCAATCAACCGGCGAGCTTCGGCCATTGAAGGCGCAAGCTTCAGGTCAACAAGCAAGCGTGGCAATTTCCAGACTCCCGACTGCAGCGCGACCTCTTCAATTTCGGCAGGCACTTCGTTGCGTCTGAAAATGCGATTGAATTCTTCTTCGGCGCTTTGCGCATCATTGCTCGAATAAAAATCAGAAATGATTGACTTCGCAAGTTCGGCCTTAATGTCGCGCGGATTGCGCTCGCCCTTCTCGGCTCCATTTTTAAGAGCAGCTATCTGTCCGGCGGTCAGATCGGTCAGAAGTTCATAGTAACGCCACATCAACTCATCCGAGATCGACATCACTTTGCCGAAGATTTCCGACGGCGGTTCGTTGATGCCGATGTAGTTACCCAACGACTTCGACATCTTCTGCACACCGTCCGTTCCTTCCAACAGCGGCATGATTACGCACACCTGTGCGTCCTGCTTATATTCGCGTTGC
>DASQPM010000380.1:0-6023 GCA_035643935.1 Pyrinomonadaceae bacterium
TCGCGCCAAGGCCTCGGCCTCTTTCAATTTTCCTTGCGCGAGCAACACTTGCGCCCGTGTTTCATCTATCTGTGCGGTGCGAGCTTTGTCTTTGAAACTGACGGTAAGGCGCCGCGCTTCGTCAAGGTACTTATGCGCATCTGTGAATTGTGAAAGCTTATAGAGCAAGAGTCCAAGATTGTTTTTTACGTCAGCACGATAGATTGGATTGCGCGCTAACTTGAAATGAAGAGCTGCCTCTTTGTACTCGTTGATGGCTCGCTGAAAATATTGACTCTTGTTTTCTGGCGTGGCCAGGTTGCGGAGAACGATTGCGATTTGACTGTGGTAAGCGCCTTGCGTTGTATGGTTCGGCACCTTCTGAAACAGACTGGCGTTGTTCTCCAGCATGGTTAGTGCTTCGAAATACCGTCCCGAAGTCCATTCAATAGTTGTAAGTTTTAGAATAGCCTTCGCTCTTATATCCCCTTCCGTTGCTAGTTCCTTCAGCGCCTCCCTGAGCATGATCCGCGCTTCGTTGAATTCGCCGTTGCGCCAGTAGCAATAAGCTAACTCAACTTGCGCCCCAGCAACTTTCTTTCGATCACTTATTAAGTTGAAATAATTGATTGCTTCACTGATTAGGTTCTTGGCTGTTTCCTGCGCGTCACTGATTTGAGTCTTAGCTCCGATCCAACCAGTCAGCACACCCGCGCACAGTAATACTTCAGCAGCGACAGAAGCATGGAGGCCGGTGGTCTCTGGACGCTCGCCTATACCTTTCCAAAAACGCCGCATGGTGGCTTGGGCGCCTTGGTGATCCTCTCGGTCATATTGCTCCAGGGCAGTTCGACACCTAAGCAGAGCTTCGTCGTTGGCTGAAAGATGAGAAGTTGAAATCTTTGGTGAGGCTATTCTCAAGGGAGATAAACCTTATTGGGTGTGAGTCCGAAACCTTGCTTTTCCCTGGCGACGGGATATTAGCCATCCAGGCTGTGCTTCGCAACAACTTTATTCTCGAAAAGTATCCGGTATTATTGCAAGCGTTCTTGCATCCTCAATCACAAAAGGAAAACAAGATGAAACGCTTTATGTTGGCAACAGCACTTGCTTGTGCGCTTTCGGCCACCGTGATCGCTGGTGAGATTCCCTCAACTGGTGCGCCGGTGGCGCCGCCATCAACCTCGAATTCGTTGGTGGTGACCGCGATACTCACAATTATCAGTATCGTCGTCTAGTCGGAAAATCGCAGTATGGAAGGCCGTGAAGAGGCTGCTATTCGGCGGTCCGGTGGGATTATGTCTAGATCGTAGAGCGTAATTTGCGTTGAGTTCGTGTCAATAGTTGTGGAAATAGATTGAGCGCATCCTGCTGACGATGGTTTCAGGCAGCAATAGCACGGTGCACAGTTTTGGTGAGGCTATCTTCAAGCAAACCTTTTCTCCCTGAGTATAAGAACCCTTGCTTCCCCGAGCGCAGAATATTAGTCCCCCGTCCTACCGCGCCCTGCAAGAAGTTTGAGATATGCACTATTCTGTTTTTGTTACCAGAAGTCATCCTCAAAACTCAAAGGAGAAATAGAAAATGAAACGCAGCCGCCGCACTCCAGATTTTGGGCAAATGCGTTTCTTGGGTAAACTGAGTCGTTAGTTGAACTCTTAACTATTCATAATGAAACAAAAAATTAGCATTGCCGCCGGACAGGGTTTCTGGGGCGACTTACCAGACGCACCAGTGCGCCAGGTTGAAGGTGGTCCAATCGATTACCTGATGCTCGACTATCTCGCGGAAGTTACGATGTCCATCATGCAGAAGCAGCGCTCGCGCGATCCGTCTGCCGGTTACGCAAAAGACTTTGTGCCGCTGATGAAGCAAATCCTTCCCGCCTGCGTAGAACGCGACATTCGTGTTACTGCAAATGCGGGTGGCGTGAATGTTGAGGGTTGCGCCAGTGCTGTCAAAGAGGTAGCGCGCGAACTGGGGCTCACTGGAAAACTTCAAATCGGCATTGTCACCGGCGATGACATCATGCCACGCATCGATGAGTTGCTCGCTCGTGGGGTGGCCCTGCGAAACATGGATACCGGCGCGACGCTGGACACAGTTCGTGATCGGATCCAAAGCGCCAACGTTTACCTTGGCGCAGCGCCCCTGGTCGAGGCGCTGAATCGTGGCGCGCGCATTGTGATCACCGGCCGCGCAACCGATACGGGCCTCACGCTCGCGCCCCTTATTCATGAGTTCGGTTGGGCAAATGACGACTGGAACAAGTTGGCGGCGGGGACCATCGCAGGCCACATCATTGAATGCGGCGCGCAGTGTTCAGGAGGGAATTGCCAGTACGAGTGGCGCAGTATTCCTAACCTCGCCAATGTAGGTTTTCCAATTGTTGAGGCGTCGCCCGATGGCAGCTTCGTGATTACGAAACATGAACGCACCGGCGGCTGGGTGATTATTCCTTCTGTTAAAGAGCAACTGGTTTATGAGATGGGCGACCCACGCGAGTACATCACGCCGGAGTGCGTAGCGGATTTCACGACTGTGCAGCTCGAATACGAAGGCCGCGACCGCGTCCGGGTCTATGGAATCAAAGGCCGGCCGGCCACCGAGACTTTCAAAGTTTCAATCAGCTACTCTGCCGGATACAAAGCTGTAGGCACGCTGGTCTACTCATGGCCTGAGGCGTACGACAAGGCGCAAGCCGCCGACAAGATACTCCGGGCACGTCTCGATCGGCTTGGCTTGAAGTTTGATGAGATTCTGACGGAGTTCGTCGGCGCGAACGCTACGCATGGACCACTTGCCGGCGAGCCTTCTTCTGAATTGCCGGAGGTGCAATTGCGCGTTGGCGTTCGCAGCGAAAACCGCGCGGAGGTAGAGAGATTTACGAAGGAGATTGCTCCGCTGGTGCTGACTGGCCCACCAGGCGTGACCGGCTTTGCAGGCGGCCGACCGAAAGTGGAGGAGATCGTTGCGTATTGGCCGGCGCTAATTCCAAAGAAGGAAATTGTACCGAAGGTTGAATTAATAGAGGTATAGGAATCAAATTTAAAAAAAGCATTTATCATTTGAGGATTCATGTTCGAAGTGCAATAGCTAACTCTGACTCGATCATGTGACGTTTATTAGATGGTCGTTATTAGAAAAATGCTCGATGCAGAACCGCGAGCGGTAGCGACCGGATGCTTCGGTCGATCGACAATACAAAAACGTTCGGGCGGCCTTCAACATTGAATGCTGGCATCCGGTCGCTACCGCTCGCGGTTCTGCATCGAGCGCATTACTGATTTATTGCTAGCATCGGCCTTAATAGCAAATGGGAAAATGGGAAATGGAAAATGGAAAATTTGGTTCGCAATCGTTCGAGGGATGACTAGCCTTGCATGAAGATCCAACTGGTTAAACTGGCGCATGCTCGCTCCGGCGACAAGGGCGATACCGCGAATGTCGGCTTAATAGCTTTGCGCCCTGAATTCTATCCCTTGCTAGTGCGCGAAGTGACTGCAGCGCGAGTTAAGGAACACTTCAAAGGTATTTGCAAAGGTGACGTAGAACGCTTTGAGCTGCCAAACCTCGGCGCACTCAATTTTCTGCTGCACCACAGCCTGGGCGGTGGCGGTACGCTGTCTCTTATGACTGACGCTCAGGGGAAAACATTTTCCACTGCGTTGCTGCGGATGATGATCGATGTTTCTGATGAAGAAGCGCGGTCCCTTGATCTGCCATTTTAAAAACTGATTCTTCCAGATGACCAACGAAACTCCAGTCGTCCTGTATGCTGTCGCTGGATCGATTGCGACACTCACGCTCAACCGTCCGGAGAAACGGAATGCGCTCAACGAAGCCATTATCGATCAGTTAAAGATTTCGTTGCGTAAAGCTAATGACGATACAGCTATCAAAGCAATCATAATCACGGGCGCCGGAGCAGACTTTTGCTCAGGCGCGGATCTCTCAGCCTTACAAAAAATCTCCACTGCTTCAGTCGAAGAAAATGCCGCTGATGCACGCACGTTGCTGGAGTTGTTTGTCTTGATCAGAGAAGTAAGAGTGCCAGTGATTGCAGCCGTGCGCGGCCGGGCGCTGGCCGGAGGTTGCGGCCTGGCAACAGCCTGCGACCTTGTGCTTGCTTCAGCGACTGCGCGGTTTGGTTATCCGGAAGTGAAGATTGGCTTCGTCCCAGCAATGGTAGCGGCAATCTTGCGTCGCAACGTTTCCGAAAAACGAGCTTTTGAGTTGTTGACTTGCGGGTGGGAAATTGATGCCCGGACCGCACGAAAATTTGGATTCGTCAACCAAGTTTTTGCAGATGAGGATTTTGATGCTGAGATTGGCGCCTACGCCGCTCAATTTGAGAAGATTAGCCGCTCAGCCGTGGGACTCACGAAGGCACTTTTGTATCAAATTGACGGCATGGCCTTCGGCGAGGCTATCGAGGCGGGCCTGGACGCAAACGTGATTGGGCGCATGAGTGAAGATTGCCAAAAAGGTGTTGCCAGGTTTCTAAAGAAGGAGTAGGATGCGCGACTAAGTGGCATCGCATTTCCGCGTCTTGTAAGTCTAGTTCAAGCAGGGTTTTGATCACTTAGGGAAGTGACGAAAGCCACGACTAGGTCAGACTCCCCCACTTGTATCCACTGATTTTTTGGGAGGCCGGTTTTGCACCGTTCTCATCAAATGCTCCGCCGCGATAAGCTACCCACGGTCGCAGGCGAATTATCCAATCACTTTTGAATGGAGGCGTCTCATGCTTAAGAGAATACTGTGCTCGTTTGGCTTGCTCTCATTTTTGGTATTATCCATCGGTATATGTCAGGCGCAGTCTGCGTCCACGGCGACCATTATCGGTAGGGTGAGTGACCCCCAAGGCGCCGTGGTTAAGGACGCCAAGGTGGTAGCGCGAAATAGCCAAACCGGAATCGAGCGCACCACAACAACCTCAGGCGACGGACTGTACACATTGGAAACGCTGCCGCCAGCAGTTTATGACATCACGGTTGAAGCAACGGGTTTCTCTCCGGCAAAAGCTGAAGGCGTTAAGCTTCAGGTTGGCGAGCGACGAGACGTTAATTTTAACCTTGTCATTGCCGGCGCCACCGGAAGCGTGACAGTCACATCGGAACTTCCGCTCGTGGAAACGACCAAGACCGATGTCTCAAGAGTAGTTAGTGACACAGAGGTGGCCACGTTGCCCACCACGACCAGCTTCAATGGTCTGGGTGGTGTATCCAACGATTACGCGGCTTTGGCAAACACCGCGCCTGGTGTGAAGTATGACACTTCAGGTGTGTCCAGTGATTTGTTAGCGCCGGGATCAGTCAACAACCGTGGCATCCAGTACAATATCGATGGCGGCAACATCTCCGACCAAGTCGTTTCGACCCGCTCGCAGCTCGGAGCATCGGTCGAAGAGGTCAAGGAGTTTCAGGTACTCACGAACAACTACAATGCCGAGTATGGCCAGTCTGGTGGCCTCATACTTAACGTAATTACCAAGTCAGGCACGAACGGGATTCACGGCGACGGCCATTATTATACGCGGGGCCGCAACCTTACGGCGAACACCTTCTTTTTCAATCAGGATCCTAATAACAAGGGTCATCGGCCTCCCTTCCATAAGTATGAGGGTGGAGGCACATTGGGCGGACCTATCATCAAAAACCGCACTTTCTTTTTCGTAAGCTATGAGCAGGTTCGGCAGGGAGTACCGCTGACGCTTACTCCGGGTGGCAAAACGCTCACATTATCGCAGCCGACAAAGGAATTGTTGATGTCGGCGAAAATAGATCATCAGTTGACCAAAAATAATCAACTCACTGCGCGCTATAACGTGCAGCGCGACTTGCAGGATAATTTGCTGGTGCAAATTGCGCCTATCGCAACTGTCGATTCGCTCGTATCGTCCGTTGTTCACGATACCGGCCTCAATGTCTCCGATACCTGGAGCGTAACGCCCACAACGGTTAATGAATTTCGTTTTTACTTTCACCGGAACCTAAGTCAAACGCCAGTGAAGAGTGAACAACCTGGACAACAAGGGCCAG
>DASQPM010000381.1:0-5817 GCA_035643935.1 Pyrinomonadaceae bacterium
CCGGCAACTTCAATCGCGAGTGCAAGAGGAAGCCTCGCACGCGCGGGGCTTTTTCTTTTTTGCCGACACCCAAGCGGCACGCTGTCATCAATTTCTATTCACGATTCACGAACGTCTGCCTCGATCCTAATTGCTAGTTTACCGCCCACTACCGTAAGCTACATTCATTCATCCCCCACAAAATCCAGTCCCCGATAGTCTGTGCCGATTGAGTCTCAGAACATCTGCAAATCGAATCATGCTCAAACGGAAACTGAATCGCGCTCAATTATTCCGCGTCGCGAAGGCGACGATTTTCATTTCGCTTTTGCTTGCAGGTTCGCCCAGCGTCGATTCGCAAACTGCGGCTGATCGTTCTGAGTCAGAACGTTCAGACAAACTAACCGGCGGCCATATTGAAACCGCGGACTTTGCGCCAAACCAGCCGGACATTCGCCTGACGTTGAACGTGCCGTCGTTTCGTTTGACGCTTTGGCAGAACGGCAAAGAGATCAAGTCTTATTACGTTGGCGTCGGCATGAAGGACTATCCCATCTACATCGGCCGGCGCGAGGCGGCTGAGATAATTTGGAACCCGGCATGGATACCGCCGGCCAGCGATTGGGTGAGCAGTCATAAAGGTGTTCGGCCTGGACAGGTCATTAAGGCCGGCGATCCACGCAACCCGCTCGGCAGACTTAAGATTCCCCTTGGCGAGAGTTACCTCATTCACCAGGCGGCGAGCACAAACGATGTCGGCAATCTGGTTTCGCATGGTTGTGTTCGAGTGCTGCGTGCGGATCTTTACGATCTTTCCGAGAAGATCATCGCCGCGCGCAGTGTGCCAATCTCGCTAGAGCGAATTGCGGCGGCAAAGCGCAGTTTCAAAACACTGGACGTGCATCTCGATGAACCGCTGCCGGTTGATATTAACTACGACACGCTCGTGGTCGAAGGCGGTGTGCTGCACATTTATCCGGACGTTTACGATCGCGGCATGAATCGTCCCGCCAGCCTGCGCGCGGAGCTTGTGTCGTCGCGCGTAGATGTTTCAAAACTTGACGACGAAACGATGGAACAGATGCTGGCGCAGGTTACAAAGCGCACGCAATTCGTCGTTGAAACGCGCAGCATCGAGCAGGGACGCGCCCTCGAAGATGGCCAACTGCTGCCGCTGATCCCGAAGAAGAAGGTACTAGGCAGTAAGCAGTAAGCAGCAATCCGTAAGCAACACTCAGCACTCGGTACTCAAGACTCGGCACTCAGTCCGCTGCATAAACTCTTTCATAAACTAAAACCCCAACACTTCACATCAACTCTGGACGACAGACGAAGTCTGTGCAGAATGGGTTTTGCTTCACCCTGAATCTTCCAATCCTGAAGGGCGACCGACACTGATAAGTGAGCAAGTCACTTGTAAAAATTCCGCTGGAGCGTGTTGAGAAAGCGATCCTCCTGATTCGCGGTGAAAAGGTAATTCTTGATTCGAACCTTGCGACGCTTTATGGGGTGTCAACAGCGAGGCTCAATCAGCAAGTCAATCGAAACATTAAGCGGTTTCCTGAAGATTTCATGTTTCGATTAAGTCGCGCTGAGTTCAACAGTTTGATATTGCAAAATGCAACATCAAAAAAAGCGAGAGGCGGCAGGCGAAAACTTCCATACGCTTTCACCGAACACGGTGCGATCATGGCCGCAAACGTTTTAAACAACAAACGCGCTGTCGAGGCAAGCGTTCAAGTCGTGCGGGCTTTTGTAAAGCTGCGTCAGATGCTGGCTTCCAACGCAGAACTAGCGTTTAAGCTTGATGAACTCGAGCGGAAATACAATCACCAGTTCAAGATCGTCTTCGACGCGATTCGTGAGCTTATGACCCCCGCGCCGACTCAGGTCAAACCGATTGGCTTTCGACCCAAACCGCAAAAAAGTGACGAATCATTTCGAGTTTCCTGACCGCTGAGCGCTGATCACTTTTCGACGATTTTGTGTTTCAACAAACGTGAGTGGGCCAGATCCTAACAATCTACAGCACTTCACGATCTCAAGCATCGCCCTTTTGCCATCCGCTTGATGTCGCAATTTGCGATTTCAAATTACGGAGCCGCTGCGAAAAGGCATTTTCAATCAATGTCTGCAGCTCTAAATGATTAGTAGAGGGTTAACTCATTACATCAATAAGAAAGGTACGCTCATGAGCGAAGTCAAACTCAACCTTGTCGACGCAGAACGAGTTCAGCACGGCACCATTCATGGTTCGGTCGCCGACTCCTGCGTGGCCGCACTGTCGGCCGAACCGGAAACGATTGCAGAGCTGGAGGCCGCGCTCGCGCGCTATATCAAACCGCGCGATGCAAACGGCTACTTTAGCTGGTTCTCCTCGACTCAATGTCCAACAGAAGTCTGTCTGACCAACCTTGGTCCTTCCGATGACAAATCTGAATCCACCCACAGTTTTCGTTCGGCGCTGGATACCGAGCCATGGGATGCAGGCATTGTGGTCATCGATCTTGCTGCACGAATCGTCGCCTGTGAGTCGACGTATTCACAGCCTGGCCCGGAGGGCGAGGTGTTCTATCACGACGGCCACGCCCTGACTGAGATTCCCATTTTGTACCGATTACCGGACGACTGGTTGTTTGTTAACTCAGCCGACGCCTATCAATGGTCGCGCGAACGACGCGTTCGTGAGCGCGCAACCAGCCCAGCCTGCGACTTTCGGCCGATCTTGTTTGGCCGACCTCTGCTGCAGTTTATTGTCAACGCTTACCTCTCATTGCCGGTAGAAACCGCGAGTGCAGCCACCACTGCGGAGTTGGCCTCAGCTGATGATGATGAGGCCTGGCATGAAGCATTGGCGAAAGAGATAAGCACCATTCACGCGCGTTGGCTGCTGACTCCGCGTGACGATTTGCGCGGCCAGTCGCCGCGAGATGTGCTGCTTGCGCATCAGGACTTCATTGATTTTGATTTGCATACGCGTTCACTGCAGTGGAGTTTGCAGGACGAAGGACCACCATGTTTGGCAAAAGACTCTTTTGCTTATCGCTTTGCAGGCTTTGGCACGCACGAGTGGGTCCTTTATTACGACTTGGTTCGCTACTTACTTCACAGCCTGTTCGAGTTGAAGCCAACTGGCAGTGTTGACCGCGATCAGGACGTTAACCAACTGCTGGCCACGCTCGATCAGATCAAGACCGGCTGGCTCGAGATTCCGCAACCCGATCTCGACGGCCGCATTCCAGCCATCATCATCGACAACGAACGGAAACGTCTGCCACAGGCGCTGCGTCCACGCGACATGATCATCGACGACGATTGTCCCATGTGCCAGATGTTTGGAGACGAAACCAATCCACTGGGAATGGGAGTGGGTTTTTGGCAGCTCGATGGATCGAGCATGGACGATGACTTTGCGTTCTCGTATTTCAAAACACGTCAGGAGTGGGAAGTCGAGAACTGCCGTCGCGAGCAGTTCAACAGAGAGTTCGTGCGAGACTGTGAAGAACGCAACCAGCGACTTGCAGGCGGCGAGGCGCTGGAGCCTGATCGATTCTTCGATGAGGATGAGTTGTACTTCAAGACGACTCGAATTGCCCCACGACCAAATTTCGATTCGCACGAGTTGGATCCGACTGGCGGGCACGAAACACCTCTGAGCGAGTCCGATGATCGCGATAACAGCGACTGTAATTAGCTTAGAGTCTAATTTGGAAGAAACGCAAAGTATGTCGCGTAGACGACTTCCTTCGGATTTTGTCAATAATCGTCCCGTTGCTGAGTTCTCTATTTACTCGCCAACGCAATCTGTGCAATCCTGTAAGCAACGAATCTCACCGGACCTGGTCAACGTCGACCACACTTCCGTTCGTGCCCCAACCGACAATTCCGATCTCGAGGAGGGACGCGATGAAGCTGTGCTCACAATGCGAATTTATCTATGAAGACGACCAGGAACATTGCGACATGGACGGGGCGGAGCTGGTCTATGAGCCCACGTTGGAACACACTTTCCAAACGGCGCTGGAAGCGAAGTCGGAACGGCAGCGACCCGCGAGGTTGATCATTCCCTTAACAAGATCGCCGCAGCCGGAAACCTCGGTCGCGCCATCCCATGCTTTCGCCGCGCGCAAAACATTCGCATTACCAATCGCGGCTAGCATTGTATTGGCGGTTGTTGCCTTCGTGGCTTTCTACGCTTCGCCGCGTCTGTTCCACAGCAGAGCACAAGCTTCGAACAACACACGCCAAACTCACAACGCGGAACTCGAGACTTCCCACTCGTCAGCCGCCGTATCTGGTGCGCCTGCCACTTCGGACAAACCTGAAACCGCAAACGCGAAATTTGAAATTTCTCCGTCATCAGACAACGCTGAAAGTCGAAACTCGAAACGCGGAACCCCAGACTCGAAACGCGAAACAGCAGTAACAGCACTGCCGGGATTGAAGCCACTGCCGCGCTTGAAGCCGTTGCCGACATTGAAACCATTACCAAGATTGTCCGACCAAAGCCGGTCCCTGAGCGCGAACCGCAGAGTCCTGGTTGTAAACACAAAGGAGAACGCGGACACAAGTAAAAAATCGCGGTTTGGTTCGTTTTTGAAAAAGACGGGACGAATACTGACGAGACCGTTTAAGTCGTGAATCAGAAGTCAGAGGTCAGAGGTCGGAGGTCAGAAGCTTTAGCTTGTCGTAACGCCGCGACAAACTAAAGGAAGGTCTGGACAAGTCAATGCGGACGACGATAGTTAAAAACCTGGAGTGCGCGAAGCGTCCGATAGCGCAAAAGCTGCTATTGAGCATTTCCCTGGCATTTCTTTGCGAGTTCCTGGCTCGCTCCAATTAAGGCTCCATCATTTAGTGTTTTTTCGTTGTCCGTTCCGGCCGATGAATGTATCTTGTATTTGCGGACTTTCATTACGGTTCCGCCTCCCCCGACGCGAACCGCTTTCCCTTCCGCGCAACGCCGTGACAACTTAGTTCTTCTAGGAGCCTGGCTATGAAACGCTGCCCACAGTGTGAGTTTACCTTTGACGACGAGCAAGAGTTTTGCGACTTCGACAACACGGAACTGGTTCCTGGCACACAGCCGCCGCCAATCCCCCTGTCACGCACCCGGCGTCTGGCGCAATCGCCTTTTCCCCTGGCGCTGGTGATGATTGTGGGGGTGTTATCAAGCGCGCTGGTTATTGGCTATTACGAGTCTGTGAACCAACCCAATGTCAACCTCAGTTCGAACACCGAAACTCGCAGTTCCGGCGCAGGCGTGATTCCGCCGGTTCAGGTTGATACGCGCGCTCAGGCTAGGACACCACCTGAAAGGCCGACAACCATCACGACCCAGCGGCGTATCTCAACCGTCCAGGGGTCTCCTGCAATGCCGGCGTCGATGATCAGGTGGCCGTCACAAAAATCTCACTGGCGACCCTCCCGCGCGGGCCATGGTCCATCCAACTCTCAACTGGCAGCGACGCACACCAGGCACAAGAAAGCTAACAGCTCATTGGAAACCAGAAATCAGAAGAGGTTGGGATCACCGCAGCTGGTCCAACAGCGGCATAGTATTGCCCGCAATGGCGCCTCGAATAACACCGAATCCATGCATCATGCGAAGGACTCAAAGCTTGTTGCCTTGCTGAAGACGACCGGCCGCCTGCTGAAAAGGCCGTTTGGCTTCTGACCAGCTTAAGCAAGTCACTTGTCTCCTGGGCGGTAATCGGGCCCACTCTCGCAGGCTTCTCACGAAAAATTGAAATTGATGCTGAGCAGACATTCAAGGATTGTCACGGACTTCCAGCCTGCGGAGCAGGCGATAGCATAGAGCCTGGGGTGAAGCGTAGC
>DASQPM010000382.1:0-8141 GCA_035643935.1 Pyrinomonadaceae bacterium
CTCACCAGATCTTGTGCCGCGCTCTCCATTTCTGCCTTGACCGGACAGGCCGGCGTTGTCAGCACAATGCGAAACGAAACGTTTCCGCCGTCGATCTTCAAGTCCTTAATAAAACCAAGCGTAACGACGTCTTTGTGTAGATCGGGATCTTTGATTTGACGCAGTGCGTCGAGTACGAGGTGTTCAGTTACTTGTGACATAGGGGTTTAAAACCAGGTTTGTTAATTATTACTTCGAAAGCGTAGCTGATTGAAAGTTGTAACGCAAACTCCAGCATGTAAAGCAGACTGTTAGTTAGTGGCATAGACTTTAGTCTGTGCTCTTTTGCGAAAACACAGACTGAAGTCTGTGCCACTCATAACCATCACAAACTAACAGTTTGCTTTACACTTTCTCAATCACCAGCGCGCTGTTCTTTGAGCCAAAGCCGATGCAGTTGCAAAGCGCAACACGCACCTCGGCTTTTCTGGCCTGGTTAGCAACGTAATCGAGATCGCAAGCCGGATCAGCTTCGTCAAGATTTATTGTCGGGGGGACCATGCCCGTGTGCATCGCGCATAAGGCCGCGCCGACGCCGGCGGCGCCGCTCGCGCCTTGCGGATGCCCGATTTGCGATTTCGTTGCCGACATCGGAGTCATGATGGCGCGGCCGTCCAAGGCTATTTTCAGCGCGCTGGTCTCGATGCGGTCGTTAAGAACCGTCGAAGTGCCATGCAGGTTTACGTAATCGATTTCCGCCGCGTTGCGCCCCGCATCGTCAAGCGCCAGCTTCATTGCGCGTGCTGGTTCATCGCCCGACTCTTCAAGACGAACTCGATGATAAGCATCACAGGTCGCGCCATAACCAGTAATCTCAGCGTATATCTTTGCGCCGCGGTTTTGCGCGTGTTCATATTCTTCCAGCACGTAAATCCAGGCGCCTTCGCCGAGAACAATCCCGGAACGGTTTAACGAGAATGGGCGCGAAGCCCTTTTCGGTTCATCATTCCAATCCGTTGTTAAGACCGTCATCAGATTGAAGCCCGCCAGAATTCCCGGCGCTATTGGCGCATCAACTCCGCCAGCCAACATCAGGTCCTGCCGGCCGAGCACGATGTGTCCAGCGGCGTAGGCGAGCGCATCAGTCGAACTTGTACAACCCGTCGAGACGATGTGCGACAGTCCGCGCAGACCAAACGCCATCGACAACTCGCTGGACAAACCACCGTGCGTCGACGAGGGAATTGTGTAGACGCTGGCTTTCGCAGTAGGGCCAATAAACCAGTAGCTGTATTGCTGTTCAGTGAACGCCAGACCACCGCCGCCGGTTCCCAGCACAACCCCAAAAGAGCGGCGCTGTTCCAGGGAAAATTCATCCGGTTGGAGATTCGTGTCTGCAAGCGCCTCGCGAGCCGCAGCCAAAGCGAGCGGCACAGTGCGCGGTACGTGTTTACGATCCTTGGGATTGAGCTGCGCTTCCCAATCGAAGCCACGCACCTGGGCAGCAATTTTTACGGGCGAAGCAGAAACATCAAACGTATCGATTTGTCGCACACCACTTTCGCCGTTGATCAGCCCGTTCCAGAATGCTTTGCGGCCGATGCCAATCGGTGTGACGCACCCCATGCCGGTGATGACGACGCGGCGAGGTTGCTTGAACTGATTAAGCATGCGAGCTGACTAAAGAAACAAGAATGGAGTTCCGATTTGCTTGTCAGAATAACATCGCCATTGCCTAACGGCTAAGCTTTTGCAGACAAAAGACCCGACGAATTGCGCCGGGTCTTTTCTTGCCTTCATTAACTAAGCAGAGTCACTCGCCCTGTTTCGTCCCGCACTCGTTACAAAACTTAGAACCCGCCGCTAGCGCTGCTCCACATTTCACGCACGCCGCAGTCTGCGCGCTGGTTTCCATTTTCGCGCCACACTCAGTGCAGAATTTTGCGTTAGTCAAATTTGGTGCGCCACATTTCGGACAAGCCAACTTTGCGCCGCCTGCGCTTTCGTTTTTCGATTGGTTCATCGCATTCGTCATCGCGCCGGCCATCGCATTGCCAATCGCGAAACCAGCTCCAAGACCGGCTCCGGTGCCTGCGCCACCTCCGGTGTTTTGTGCTGCATCGCGCATTGCGTCAGCAGCCTGGAACTGGGCATAGCGACCGACATCGCCAATCACTCCCATCGATGTGCGCTTGTCCATTGCTGCTTCAACTTCAGCCGGCAGCGAAATGTTTTCAATCACAAACTTAGTCAGCTCAAAACCGTATGTGTTGAAATCACTGGTGAGCTTGCCGCGAATGAACTTGCTCAACTCCTCATAGTTGGACGCAAGATCCAGCGCCGCAATCTTTGATTCCGCCAGCGCATCGCTGAAACCGCTGACTAAAGTTCGTTTGAGTTGACCCTCGATGTCTTCAGTTACAAAATGCGCGTTTGTGCCGGCCACTTCCTTAATCAAAGCGCGCGGATCGGTGACGCGAATCGAATAAATACCAAAAGCGCGCAGCCGAACCATGCCAAAATCCGCGTCGCGCATCATCACCGGATTTGAAGTTCCCCATTTCAAATCAGTGAACTGTTTTGTGTTGACGAAATAGACTTCGGCTTTGAACGGGGAATTGAACCCAAATTTCCAGGCGCCGAGTTTCGTCAAAATTGGGGTGTTGCCACCGTCAATCGAATAACGCCCCGGTCCAAATACGTCAGCAATTTGTCCCTGGAAAACGAAGACAGCCGTCTGTGATTCGCGCACCGTTAACTGCGCGCCATTCTTAATCTCCTGGCCCTGGACCGGAAACCGGTAAAGGATGGTGTTGCCCGAGTCATCGAGCCACTCGATGACTTCAATAAATTGTGAACGGATGGCATCAAAGATTCCCATGTTTTTCTCCTTCGATTCGAACAACGTGCGGCCGGTTCCGCTATCCTAAATACGGCGCCTGGGTGGGCGATGTTCACCTCGCCATCTGAAATATTGCACAAAACAAGGCTGAGAGGAAAGAGCATTAATCAATTCGAGCGCAGACGCGGCAGAATCAAATACTCACCACCACACGCCGGCGCCGCCAACGACGGATTAACAACAACGCGGTTAGGCCGCCGGCCACGTCGATGGCGCAGTCGTAAATTGAGGCCGTCCGGCTGGGCTCAAAACTCTGGTGAAACTCGTCAAGCAGTGCGTAAGCAGCAATTAACAGCAGGGCTATCTGAAACCAGTGGCGCTGGACTACGTCGTTTGCAGAAGTAGCGAACGCGCGCGCCGCCAGGATTCCCAGCACGGCATATTCGCTGAAGTGCGCAACTTTACGGGTGAGAAAATGAATCGTCGCCACTCGTTCCTCGCTGAGGTTCGGAAATATCCAGCTAATAAGCGGCCGAAAAATCTGCGAAGTGTTGAGCGCAGAGAACTCACTAGTCGATGCAAATGAAATTAGGGCCATCCACAGCAGGAGTGGGCCATAACGCCAGATGCGCTGAAACGCTTTCGTCTTCTTACTATTGAGATGAGCAACTGAGTTCATTGTCGGCTGCAATAACAAAGGGAAGCCGCAAATGTGCTTCCCTGGTCCAGAGCGAAGTTCTGCTGACAAACTAAAGTGCGGCGGCGCCGGAGACAACTTCAATGATCTCGTTTGTGATGGCTGCCTGGCGAATGCGGTTCATGTTCAGCGTCAGCGAGTCAATCAGTTCACGAGCGTTCTTCGAAGCGGAATCCATTGCAGTCATGCGCGCGCCCTGCTCCGAAGCAATTGATTCGAGCAAAGCTCGGAAAATCTGGGTTTCGATTAACCGTGGGAGTAGCTTGGCGAAAATCTCGCCCGGCGGTTGTTCGTAGATGTAGTCGACTAAAGATACCGCTTCCGCTGGGGCTGAGTCGTCATCAGTGGGTGGATTATGACGCGCGACCGGCAAGAGTTGTTCAATTACGACGCGCTGTTGCATCACCGACTTGAACTCGTTGTAAACAATAAACACTTTGTCGATCTCTTTGTCTTCGGTGAATCGCTTGATCACGTCCCGCGCTACTTCGAGCGCCTCAGAAAACTCCACCCGCCCCTTGCCGGTGAGTCCTATATATTCGCCCGCGAGCGTTGCGCCGCGGCGGCGGAAGAAGTCGCGGCCTTTGCGGCCCACGGCGAGAATTTCAATTTGTTTTCCGGGATTGGAAGCGATAAATGCCTGCGCCGCCTTGATCAGATTCGTATTGAAGGCACCACAGAGTCCTTTGTCAGCCGTGACCAGGACGAGGAGATAGCGCCCATCGCCACGCGCATCGAGCAAAGGATGATGAAAGTTTTCATCGGTGCGATCGGCAAGTCCGGCCAGCACTTCCGTCATCTTGTTCGCGAAGGGACGGGCAGTGACAACGCGATCCTGCGCACGCTTGAGCTTTGCCGCGGAGACCATCTTCATGGCCTTGGTGATTTGCTGTGTATTCTTGACCGACTTGATACGCCGGCGAATGTCTAACAGGTTCGGCATGACTGCTGATAATTAGGCGCCGGCTGGTGCAGGCTGCAAAGATGACGCGACTCCTGGCGTTGAAGATGCAGCTGTGGCCTTCGCTGCTTCTGCCCAGCGATCCTTAAAATCTGCCAGCGCTTGTTTCAAGTCGGAAATAATATCGTCTGTCAGGCTCTTCTTTTCGCGAATGCTTCCCAGCAGTCCGGGATGTGAATTCTCAACAAACTTCAAAAGCTCAGCTTCAAATTGGCGCACATCTTCGACTGCCACGTCGTCGGCATAACCGTTGCTCGCCGCCCAGATCACCAGCACCTGATTCTCAACGTTCATCGGTTGATACTGAGGCTGTTTCAGTATCTCCACCAAACGCTGGCCGCGCGCAAGCTGTGCCTGGGTCGCTTTGTCCAAATCAGAACCAAACTGCGCGAACGCCTGCAGTTCTCGAAATTGAGCAAGGTCGATGCGCAATGTGCCGGCGACTTGTTTCATGGCTTTGATCTGAGCGGAACCGCCTACGCGAGATACGCTGTTGCCGACATTGATCGCCGGTCGAATGCCACTATTGAAAAGGTCCGCCTCGAGAAATATCTGGCCGTCGGTAATCGAGATCACGTTGGTGGGAATGTAAGCAGAGATATCACCCGCTTGCGTCTCAATGATCGGAAGGCTGGTCAACGAGCCGCCACCTTTCAAATCCGACAGCTTGGCGGCGCGCTCCAGCAAACGCGAGTGGAGATAAAACACGTCGCCAGGATAGGCTTCACGACCGGGCGGCCGGCGCAATAGCAGCGATATTTCACGATAGGCTGCAGCCTGTTTCGACAAGTCGTCATAGATTGTTAAAGCATGACGACCGTTGTCGCGGAAATACTCGCCCATCGCCGCACCAGAGTAAGGAGCGAGAAACTGCATCGCCGCCGGATCCGACGCAGTTGCCTTAACTACAATCGTGTATTCCAGCGCGCCAAAGTCTTCTAAAGTTTTAACGACCTGCGCCACCGTCGACGCCTTTTGGCCAATGGCGACATAAATGCAGATTACGTCTTTGCCCTTTTGATTGATGATCGTGTCAACCGCGACCGCGGTCTTGCCGGTCTGCCGATCGCCGATAATCAATTCGCGCTGACCGCGGCCGATAGGAACCATCGCATCGATTGCCTTAAGCCCTGTTTGCAGCGGTTCTTTTACGGGTTGTCGATCAACTACGCCAGGCGCGATGCGCTCTATGGGATTGTAGGTTTCAGTAATGATGGGACCACGATCGTCGATGGCGTTGCCCAATGCATCGACCACGCGGCCAATCATTGCATCGCCAACAGGCACTTGCATGATGCGGCCGGTGCGCTTTACCAGATCACCTTCTTTGATCGACTGATAGTCTCCAAACAGCACCGCGCCAACTTTGTCTTCTTCCAGATTCAGTGCCAGCCCGCGTACGTCGTGCGGAAATTCGAGCAACTCGCCAGCCATCACTTTTTCCAAACCATGAATTTCAGCGATGCCGTCACCAACCTTGATTACCGTGCCAACCTCCATCACGGTCACGCCGGACTGAAAGTTCTCAATCTGTTTGCGAATGATTTCGTTGATTTCATCTGCTCTAATTGGTTCCATGGTTTCCTCAAATACTAACCCGCGAGCTCCTGGCCAAGCCGCTCAAGCTGACTACGAACTGAACCGTCGTACACCGTCGAACCGATTCGCGTCACGATGCCGCCAAGCAAAGACTCGTCCGTGGCAAAATTCAAATTTACTTTTTTTCCTGTAATGTGCCCGAGTCTTTCGGCCAATGCTGCCGTGGTCGCAGTGTTGAGCGGCTGGGCTGAAATAACGTCGGCGCTTATCACGCCGGAGCGTTCATCCAGAATCTGCGAAAGCTTTTTGGCAACTTGCGGCAGGTCTGGCAATCTTTGGTTCTTCAAGAGCACGCGAAGAAAGTTTGCAGTCGTCGAGCGGACCTTCGTACGACCAATTAACTCGTTAAGAACTTTCTGCTTTTGTTCGTAACCTACCGTAGGATTGCTGAATATTTCGAGCAGGGCTGGGTTTGTACTCAGCATTTGCTCCCATTCAGCTAATTCGGCGCGAACCGCGGCTTCCTCGCCTTGCTCGGTGATCACATCTGCAAGCGCGGTCGCATAGCGACGGGCAATCGTCTGCGAACTCAATGGGCGGACCCCCTTAGCTCTTCAATGCTGCGACTGGTCAAGCGCGTATGCTCGTCCGGTCCAATTTCCTTTTTCAAAATGTCCTCAGCTATGCGAACGCTTTCCTGGGCCGCGAACTGTCGCAACTCATGCCGCACGGTCTTTCCTGTGCTTTGGATCTCGCGTTTCGCCTGATCTCGCATCCTCGCCAGCTCGGCTTCAGTATTCGCTTCTATTCGTTCTCGTTCAGCTTCGATCTCAGCGGCGTTACGTTCCTTTACTTTGGACACTTCAACATCGAGGGTCGCAAACCGAGTCTCGACCTCAGCAAGTTTCGCCAACGCCCGATCACGTTCCTCCCGGGCCCGTTTCAACTCTCTCTTTATCGCCTCACCTCGTGCTCGCAAGCCTTCCTTTATCGGTCTGCCAAAGCGTCGATGCAGGTAAAGCGCACACAATATGAACAGTAGAAGATTGATAAACTTCCACAGCTCGAGACCCGGGTAATTCCACCAGGGAGTGCCACCTTCCGGTCCGTCGAACAATACGAACAAATTTAAGATATGAAGTAACAATGCGGTCTTCAAAAGCAGTTGCTCATCTGATTACGCGCGGAGGATTCGCTGACTAATCTCGCGCGCCCGTTCCTGTGCCGTGACTCCCAAGGCACTTCGCACTTGGCTCGCTTCAGCCTTTATTCGTTCCTTTTCGCGAGCTATAAGGGCTCCTACTTCCCTTTTGACCTCGCCAATCTTTTGTTCACGTTCCTTCGATAGAGCCGCCCGCTCTCGTTCCATTGCTGCGTATCCCGCTGCCCGCGCTTCTCGTAACTGTGCCTCGTAACTCCGCATTTTTTCCTCGACCAATTGCAACGTCTTACTGGCCTCGCTGAGCCGGCCCTTCGTCCGCCGATCACGTTCCTCAAGGATGCGGTTAATCGGTTTGAGCAGCGTAGCGTTCAGTAGCGCCACCATCACCACAATCAATGCCAGATGAAACAGAAGGGTGCCATCAGGCACCAACTGAATAGAGTTCTCCGCCAAGGCAAACACCATCACCTAAGTTCCCTCAAATTTACGCTTGCCGCAAAAGCGTCGGAGTCTAACACCCGGCGCGAAAACGGGTCAAGCAACGCTTTCCGACAATCCACTACTTTGATCCCTGCGCATTCTTAGTATTTTGCGCTGAAGAATGGACTAAAGATTCATCAGTTAGAGACGAGGAGCACAGTCCCGTTTACAGCGCACACTGTCCAGAAGGATCCCCTGCTTGCCGGTGCGGTTCGCGAGACAAGTGTAGATGGCAGTCGCTAAGGCTCCATCGTCCAACCAACTACGAGGGGAGCCCACTGTACGTTGTACTATCGCGGCAGTAGTTAGTACAGGAGGCTAGCCTCTGATTAAAAGACCATAAATTCGATCCAGATCTCCCTGGTTGTAATACTCAAGCTCGATTCTGCCCGCCGCGGATCCGCTCGCTTGCACGATGCGAACCTGAGTGCCGAAATGCCGGCGTAGCCGCGTTTCCGCCGCGCGCACATTTGGATCAACA
>DASQPM010000383.1:0-3593 GCA_035643935.1 Pyrinomonadaceae bacterium
CGATCGCGATCGCAGCAAACGCGCGCCCATGGGTGAAGCGGCGGCCAGCCTGAGTGATGTCGTGATTCTGACCTCCGACAATCCGCGCACGGAAGATCCGGAACAGATACTTGCCGATGCGGAACTGGGCATCAAAGAAACCGGCAAGCCGTATCGCAAGATTGCCGACCGGCGTGCAGCAATTCAACAAGCGGTTGCTGAAGCGCGTAGTGACGATCTGGTTTTGATAGCCGGCAAAGGACACGAGGATTATCAGATCATCGGCCGTGAAGTTTTTCATTTTGACGATAAGGAAGTCGCGCGCGAAGCGTTGGCACAAGCCAAGAAATGAGTAGTTTGAAACTTTATGTCGGGTAGCTTCCTGAATTCGATTTCTCGGGGTGACCTCTGTGTCTCTGTGGTGAGTGGTTGTCAGACGCCTATTCACCACAGAGACACAGAGGACAGAAAGGTCGCACAGAGAAGATCTCAAACCAAGACCATACCAAGTGTCCGGATCGCTTTGACGCTCATTCTTTGCGTCTTTAGTTTTTCGGCTTGCCAGCGAATTCCGTTGCCGGCGAATGCGGAGGCTGCGAAGCCGCCTGCGAATACTCGCGGCGAGCAAAAGCCTCCGCCGAGGCAAAGCGAGGCCTATGGACCACCGCGCACGCTGGCTACTCTCCAGGATCCCGCAATCAACGAAAGCAGCGGCATTGTTGCTTCCCGCACCACGCCCGGACTTTACTGGACGCACAACGATTCGGGCGATGGGCCATACATTTATGCGTTTGACGAACATGGCGCGCGCCGCGGAACCTGGCGCGTGAAAGGCGCGTCGGCGCGCGATTGGGAAGACATTGCCGCCGGACCGGGGCCGCAGGCCGGCACAAGCTATCTATACATTGGCGACATAGGCGATAACGAAGGGCGGCGTGCAGAGATTACGGTCTATCGCGTGATGGAGCCGACCATAAAGCCAACTGACTCCTCGTCGAGCAAGCTTAAGCCGCTTGTTACAGATGATGCTGAAGTCTTTCATCTTCGTTATCCCGACGGCGCGCACGATGCTGAGTCGCTGCTGGTCCATCCCGTAAGCGGCGACCTTTATATTGTCAGTAAAATTCCCTTTGCGAATTCATTTGTTTACGAAGCGCCCGCACCGCTTAACACAAGCGGGCCGACGACGCTCAAGCGAATTGCCGAGCTAAAGGTTCCCAGTCTTTTTGGTGGCCTGCTTACCGGCGGCGACATTTCGCCGGATGGCTTGCGCGTGGCGCTGTGCGATTACGTCGATGGTTATGAGCTGGTTTTAACCGATGCCCGCACACCGTTTGATCAAATTTGGAAACAACCGCTGAAGCCACTGGATTTGGGAAAGCGCAAGCAGGGTGAGTCAATCGCGTATCGTCTCGATGGGCGAGCGCTGCTGGCGACTAGCGAAGGGAACCATCCACCTTTGATTGAAGTGGTCCGTAGGTGATTTGAGAAAAGTATGGAACGCCAAGTGACTTTGCTTGATTATCCCTGACCTTTTGCCCTCCGTTCCCACAACCAATAAACCGGCAGTCCCAACGCGATCAGAAAAATGCCTGCTATTGGTGGGTTACGTGCCAGGACTCCGAACCCACTGAGCAGCTGACCGTGCAGCATCAGAGTTACGGCATCAGCAAAATCGGTTCGCGACCCCCACAAAGTAGTTCCCAGGATCATCGCAGTAGCCAACAGGAATAGAACCGGAACTACTGGATAACCCCAGGTACGGTACGGGCGCTCCATGTCCGGCAACTTGCGGCGCAGAATAAATACTGCCGCCGTGACCAGCCCATAAAAAATCCAAAGACCGAAGATAGCGTAATCCGTCAAAGTATCAAACGAAGAAGAAAACGCGACGACCAGGATGCAGGCCCAAACGGCTTGCACGATGAGAGCGCCGATAGGAACGTGTGTGCGCGGTGAGACGCGAGACAAGCTGCGCAGGAATAAGCCATCGCGCGCCATCGCATACGGCACGCGCGCGCCCGTCAGAATCGACGTGTGCAGCGTGCCGAAAGTTGACGACAGCAAAGCCGCGGCGATGAAACTAATCGCGAGGGGACCAAGAAACTGTTTGGCAACTTCCGTGGCCACCGAGGATTTAGTTGAGATGCTCGCTATCTCAGTGGGCGAGAGTGCGTAGAAATAGGCAACATTGGCGAGCAGGTACAGGCCAATGATCAAAATCGTGCCGCCTATCAAAGCGCGGGGAAGATTTCGTCCAGGATTCTGAACCTCACCCGCAACCAGAGTCACGTTGTTCCATCCGTCGTAGGCCCATAAGGCTCCGAGCATCGCCGCGATGAAACCGCCAAAGCCAAAACGCGCCGCTGCGCCAACGCCCTCGCACGTGCCGCCGACATTCGCCATTAACAGATGAGACCAGTCAGCGCTGCGCGCAAACAAAAACGCACCTATGCCGACCAACAGCACGAGCGCGATCTTGACGCCCGATAAGACTGTAGCTACGCCGCCACTTACCGCGACCGCCAGACAGTTAATTCCGGTAACGATCAAGATGGACAGCAAGGCGATCACCTGAAGTTTTCCGAACGGCACCGGATGGCCAAGCACGGTTGTGGAAAAGAAATCGCCCGCGAGCGAGCCGCCGATCATGATGTTAAGGAAGAGTGCGAATTGTACGCCGAGCGCCGCCTGCGAGCCGGCCTTACCGATGAAAAACGACATCCAACCGAAGAGAAAACTCCACGCCCGCCCGTAGGCCTCGCGCATAAACACATACTCGCCGCCGGCTTTCGGCATCATTGCCGCCAGCTCCGCATAACTCAATGCGCCCGCGAGCGACAAGAGGCCGGCAATGACATAAACGAGCAGCACCATTTTTGGTGTGCCGACGTTGCAGGTCATTACGCGCGCTTTGAGAAAGACGCCGGTGCCGATCACGTTTCCGACGACAATCGAAATCGCGGCGATTAGGCTGAGGCCGCGGACTAGTTGGTTCTTGTTAGCGGACATAAATAATTAGTCCAAAGTCCAAAGTCCAATGTCCAAAGTCCGACAGATTAGCGGTATTTGCTCCCTTTAAGTTCTGACTTACTTAGGTACTTCATTAGACCGGAAATCATCCGGCCAATTTCGTCAGCATTATTGAATAATCTCTCAAATAGTTCTTGGGAGAGATACCCTTGATCCAAAGCAATGTAGAGTTGTGCGCGAACCTCGCCACACGATCCCTTAGCGATGGCGAGAAATTGTAGGAACTCCTTATCTCCGCCTCGCTCGAAGCCCTCTGCAATATTTGAGAGTATGGAGATCGAAGCGCGTCGAATCTGGTCCTTTAAGCCAAAGTCCCGAGTGAAACTACCTGCGGCAGTTGTCTCGTAGACTCCATTAGTTAATTTCCTAGCCTTCTTCCACGATTCAAGGTCCTCAAACTTCATGATTTTCATAACATTCACCTCCCGAGCAATGAAAGGGTGAAGGTTAACGGTCAAGCGACATTCGCGGACATTGGACTTTGGACTCTGGACATTGGACTTTGGACATTGGACTAATCACCAAACATCATTCGTTACCAGGTCTTCATAAGTGTCGCGCCGGCGAATCAATTGCGCCTT
>DASQPM010000384.1:0-4615 GCA_035643935.1 Pyrinomonadaceae bacterium
CAGTCTTCCTGAAGCATCTTTTCCTTCGTGATCAGGACCACGTGACAACCCAATCGTTTGCACTCACGAATGAAGTCGCCGCCTTTGAAGTAGGTCGCAAGGCAGATGATGTTGATTGGGCGTGACTCGGGTTCCGGCATGGGGCGTTTGCTGTCCGATAAGCTTTAGCTTGTCGTGATTCCGCGACAAACTAAAAGTTTATCGGACAATATAAACCTTTTGCGGAAACAGGGTCACCTGATAATGTAAGCAGCCTCGTCTCGTGTAACGCAAACTGTCAGTTTGCGGCGGGATTGAAAAGTTGGCATGCGGAATCCACTTACGCAAACTGACAGTTTGCGCTACACCAAATCATGATCTTCCGTGGCCCCTATCCAGAAGTCGGCATTCCAGAAGTCTCAATAACTTCCTTTGTCTTGCAGAATGCTGCGTCGCTCGGCGAGAAGGCTGCATTAATAGAAGGAGAGACGGGAAGAACGATAACTTATGCGCAACTGGCGGATTCGATTCGCCGCGCGGCTGCCGGTCTGTCGGCGCGTGGGTTTAAGCAATATGAAATTTTCGGCATTTTGAGCCCAAACGTTCCGGAGTTTGCCATCGCTTTTCACGCCGTCGCCACGCTTGGCGGCGTCTGCACTACCATCAATCCACTCTACACCGAACATGAGATTGGCCAGCAACTGAAGGATGCGGGCGCACGGTTCCTGGTCACCGTTCCCGAATGTTTGGCAAAAGCCCGCGCTGCGGCAAACGAGGCGAACGTCGAGGAAGTATTTGTCTTCGGTGAAGCTGAAGGCGCCACGCCTTTCGCGGCCTTGATGGAAAATGATGGGGGTTTTCCCGAACCTGAAATCAATCCGCGTGAAGATCTAGTCGCCCTTCCCTATTCAAGCGGCACGACTGGCTTGCCCAAAGGCGTCATGCTCACTCATCGCAATCTGGTTGCCAACATGTGCCAGATGGAAGGACTGGATTACTTTTTTTCCAGCGACACACTGATTTGTGTGTTGCCGCTGTTTCACATCTACGGCCTGGTGGTAGTTCTGAACATGGGGTTGTATCAAGGCGCTACCATCGTCACCATGCGTCGTTTTGATCTGGAGTTGTTCCTTCAGGCCGTGCAAAAGTATGGCGTCACACTGGCGCACATTGTTCCGCCGATTGTGCTCGCGCTCAGCAAAAGTCCAGTCGTCGATAATTATCAGCTGCCGACGCTGCGCACGATCTTTTCCGGCGCCGCACCGCTAGATGAAAGTCTAACGCGCGCCTGCATGACCCGGCTCAACTGTGACATTCGTCAAGGCTACGGCATGACCGAGACAAGTCCGGTCACTCATTCATCACCGGCGGACAAGAGTAAGGTCAGGTTTGGCTCGGTGGGACCTCCAGCACCGAGTACCGAATGCAAAATAGTCGATCTCGCGACCGGCGCAGAGCTTGGTCCAAACCAGGAAGGCGAAGTCTGCGTGCGTGGGCCGCAAATCATGAAAGGTTACTTGAATCGTCCTGAAGCCACGGCGCATACGATCGATCCGGGTTTCTGGCTGCACACCGGCGACGTTGGCTATGCTGACGAAGACGGCCATTTCTTTATCGTCGATCGCGCCAAGGAATTGATTAAGTACAAAGGTTTTCAGGTGCCGCCCGCGGAACTGGAGGCGATTTTACTGACGCATCCGTGCGTGGCCGACGCGGCGGTGATTCCCTACCCTGATGATGAGGCTGGCGAAGTGCCCAAGGCGGTTGTGGTACTCAAAGCAGAGATTACTCCGCAGGCAATCATGGAATTCGTTGCCGAGCGCGTGGCTCCGCACAAGAGAATTCGCAAACTGGAGTTCATTGATAAGATTCCAAGGTCCGCATCCGGAAAAATATTGCGGCGCATCTTGGTGCATTCAGATCGAGAGAGGAGACAAGCAAATGTCACCGGAAGTAATAGCAAAAGCAGTTAAAGAATACTTTGCAGCTCTTCGCGCGATGGATCAGCAGGCGTGGGTGAATACGTTTGCCGAAGACGGCATCAGTCACGATCCTGTTGGCGCTCCGGCAATCAACGGCCATCAGAAACTGGGTGAGTTTTTTCAAACCATCACCGCCCCTTTTAAGGAGGTCGGCCTGACTGAAGATCACGTTTTTATCGCCGGCAACAGTGCCGCAGTTAAGTGGACCGGGAGAGGCACTAGCAAACAGGGACGCGCTGTGCATTTCGAAGGCATCGACACTTTGACAGTCAACGAAGCAGGCAAGATCGAGTTACTTTACTCCTATTGGAACCCTGCTGAGATGGTGGCGCAGCTTTAATTCGCCCTCTGTAGTTCGCTAAAATCGCTTTGATCCCGAACAGGGCTCTGCACGAAAAGCGATTCGTCCAGTCCGCAGAGCGGACGAATGAGAATAGCCCAGCAGTTTACTGCTGGGATCGCAAGCGAAAGGAAATGAGTCTGTGAAGCGGATGGCTGAATGCCAAGTGCCAAACTCAAATCTATCAGTCGTCCGTTTCACCGACTTTGCCACGAATACCTGTCTTCCCAGCGATGAATCGCTGGGCTATTGTCAATCGTCCGCTAATGCGGACTAGGACCAGTCACGTTTCGTGCGAAGCCGATACCGAATAGCGCTTTTCCAGGAGTTACCGATATGAAATCGTTTGGCTTGAAAGCTTTCCCGCTCGCTTTACTAATACTCACGCTGCCTTCATTTCTGTCAGCGCAGTCTGCGGTAAAAACTATTGAATGGGAAACACTGCGTCCGGATGGTGAAGATTTTTCAGTGCAAATGCCGAAAGGCTCAACTGCTCAGTCGGGCAAAGAGCCGTATCACAAGTTCGAACTGAACACGAGCATCTACATTTCGCAAATTCCAAACGGACCGGTTTTCGGCGTTGTTTCGTTGAGCGGAATCAAATCCAATCCGGCCATGTATACAGAAACCGAGCGCTTGAATTCGTACGTAGACGCTTTCAAGAACCTGTTTCCGCCAAAGCTTCGCAAGGGGGCAGTAGCGAAATTAACACTGGTCGGCGAGAAGGTTCTGCAAGGCAACCCGGGACGCGAATACCGTATGACGCTGCGCGTTGCGCCAGCGGACAGCTCGCCTGCTCAGGGCAGCGTAGATCTTTCGGGGACCGCCCAGGTGTTCGCCACTAGGAAGCGCTTCTATGCTGTAGTGTTCTTGAATAACAAAAAAGATGATGAAGCGCAGGAGCAATTTTTGAGGTCATTCTTAATTCCGGAAAAAATTCCGCAGCCTGCGACCATTGCCGCACAGGGCCCGCCCGCGCGCGTCGAAACAGCAAATGCTGACGCACCTCCATCCGGAGATGCACCAGCGGAAACGCCCAGCAGTGCTAACGGCGGCGAAGCTAATGACGCGGCCCGCGCCAGGAAACGCGGCCCGCTTTCAGGCGGCGTACTGAACGGCAAAGCGATTAGCCTGCCGCAACCTGAATACCCTGCGGCCGCGAAAGCTGCAGGAGCAGCGGGCACGGTTGTCGTGCGCATAACAATTGATGAGCAGGGCAACGTTATTTCCGCCCAAGCAGTCTCGGGACCACCAACGCTAACACAGGCGAGTATCAATGCAGCGTTGCAAGCAAAGTTCGCGCCCACGCTCCTGGTGGGCGAACCGGTGCAAGTGATCGGAATCATCACCTACAACTTCACTCGCCAATAGGCTGCAGCTTTGCGCGGCTTCTTTCAACTGCTCTTATGAAGCGCGTTCTAAAAGACTGGATAGAGTTCACGAGAAACTGACTGCCACAGTGGCGCCGCTGCCTGAAGGTCTGTTTCAGCGGCAACCTGCCGACGGAGGCTGGAGCGTCGCACAGATTCTTGAGCATCTTTGTCTGGTCGAAGAGCGTGTAATGAAGGACCTCGAGAAAGCAGTGTCGCGGCCGCCCCGAAAGGTCCGGTTTGTCAAAAGACTCGTGCCTACCTCGATCGTTTCCTTACGGCTGGTGCGCGTGAAAGCGCCCCAGGCTGTTAATCCCGCAGCCAAACCCGAAGAAGTCATTGCATGCCGCGGCAAGGATGAAGCGATTGCCAACTATAATCGCGCGCGCAACGATTTGAAGAACCTGTGCGCAAGGCAAGGCAACGATCGCTTCCGGCAAATCATTTTCAAGCATCCGTTCCTGGGTGAAATCGACGGCGTCGCGGCGGTTTCGTTTGTCGGCTATCACGAACTGCGGCATTACAAGCAGATTCGTGAGGTGCTGCGAAAACTTGCCCGCAATTGATCTTCAATAGTTTGCGGAACCGCGAGCGGTAGCGACCGGATGCTACACGCAACGTATACCCAAGTATTTATTTCGCATTCTCAGACAGTTGAACGCCGGTATCCGGTCGCTACCGCTCGCGGTTCCGCAAAACTCAGCGGAGAATTTCTTGTAGTTGATATCAGCCGCTAAATGCGCGGCTGAATCAGCTTGACGCTTTACCACCTGCAGTCTATCTTCGCTCGAAATTCGTAACAACAGGCTCAACTTTTACCAAAACAAACGATGTCATCAACAACAATGTCTGCAAGGCCGGCGTGGACGATTTCCGATTACCTCGAAGTGCGTAACGGCCATCTCAACATCAACGGCGCCGACGCTCTCAAGCTCATAAATGAG
>DASQPM010000385.1:0-3600 GCA_035643935.1 Pyrinomonadaceae bacterium
GTGCTTGCCGGATAGGTGAGCATCAATTTGATCTTCTTGTCCGGTCCGATGATGTAAACCGAACGCACGGTGAAGACGTCGCTGATTTCGGGATGGATCATGTCGTAGAGTTCCGCGATCTTGTGATCCGGATCAGCGATGATCGGAAAGTTTAGAGATGAGCCTTGAGTTTCCTTAATATCCTCGGCCCATCGTTTATGCGAATCGGTGGGGTCGACGCTGAGGCCGATAACTTTTACGCCGCGGCGATCGAATTCCGGTTTGAGCCGCGCGCATTCACCAAGCTCAGTGGTACAAACGGGCGTGAAATCCTTTGGGTGTGAAAACAGCACTGCCCAACTGTCGCCAATCCATTCATGAAAACGAATTGGACCATCGGTGGTATCAGCGGTGAAATCGGGGGCAACGTCCCCTAAACGTAAAGCCATTTCAATCTCCTTCCAGTAATAAAGGTCAAACTCCCTGCTTTGACAGGGACGAGGTTTGGCGGTTTGGTAGTTGTATTGAGTCCTTTTACAACCAAAGTCACAGCAAGTCAATCCAAACAACACCCGCACCCGATGCCCAGCTTTTAGCGTCAGTCAAACTTAGTGGTATCATCAAATCCCCCTGAAACCCATGGCTTCCCCGAAAAGGTAGAAGCGTGTCAAGCAAGCTATCCAACAGCAAAATCGAACGGAGCCCCAACGGGTTAGGGCAGGATTTGTATCAGGCCATCTTTCTTCATTCTCGTGAACCCGTAGCCATCATCGATCCGCAAGGTTTGTATCTGCAACAGAATGCCGCTCACGCGCAATTGCTCGGGTATACCGACGCAGAACTACGTAATCAAACTCCGGCGATTCACCTGGGCGAAGAAGTCTTTAGCGAGGTGGCCCGCGCGCTCGCGCAGGACGGCGAGTATCGCGGCGAAGTGATGAGCAAGACAAAGAGCGGTGACACCCGTTATCTGGAACTATCCGCTTTTGCGATGCGAACCGAAACAGGCGAGCCGCTGTGTTTCGTGGGCATCAAACGAGACATTACTGAGCGCAAGCGCGCAGAAGAAGCACTGCAGCGCAGCGAAGCAGAGTTAAGTGACTTTTTTGACAACGCGACGATCGGGCTGCACTGGATAGGGCCAGACGGCACGATCCTGCGCGTCAACCAAGCGGAGTTGGACATGCTTGGCTACAGCCGCGAGGAGTATGTCGACCATAACATCACGGAGTTTCACGTCGATCAGGAAGCGATCGAAGACATTCTGGCGCAGCTAAAAGCCGGCGATGTGTTACAGGATTACGAGACACGCCTGCGTTGCAAGGACGGTACGATCAAACACGTGCGCATTAACTCCAGCGTCTATCGCGAAGACGGCAGGTTCATTCACACGCGCTGCTTTACGCGCGACTTTACCGAACGCAAACGAACTGAATCGCGCCTGGCTTTGCAGTACTCAGTCACTCAGACTCTTTCTCAGTCTCGCGATTTCATTGAAAGTGCCGGACGAATTCTGCGCGCCATCTGTGACAGTCTCGACTGGGAAGTGGGTGCGTTATGGAGAGTTGATCGAGCTGCAAATGTGCTGCGCCTGGTGGAGATTTGTCATGCCTCGGCAATGCGAACGCCGGAATTCGATAAGCTGACGCGAACTGTTACTTTTGTAAAAGGAATCGGTCTGCCTGGACGCATATGGGCCAGCGGCGAGCCTGCCTGGATTGACAACCTGGTTGCCGATACGAATTTTCCGCGCGGTCCGGTGGCTGCGCGCGAAGGGTTGCGCGGGGCCTTCGGTTTTCCATTTAAGGTCGGCGACGACGTTTTAGGCGTTGTCGAATTCTTCAGCCCCGAAGTAAGAAAACCCGACGACGAGCTGCTGACGTTAGTAGCGGGCATCGGCGGCCAGATTGGTCAGTTTACTGAGCGCAAGCGGGCCGAAGAGAGACTGGCTGAACTGCTGGACAGCGAACGGGCCGCGCGCGGCGAGGCGGAAAGAGCCAATCGTTTGAAAGATGAATTTCTCGCGACGCTTTCTCACGAATTACGCACGCCGTTGAATGCAGTGATTGGCTGGGCGCGCATGCTGCGCTCGGGCCGGCTTGACCAGGAAAGCGCGACCCACGCGCTGGAAGTGATTGAACGAAATGCCTGGGCACAAAAACAGATCATTGAAGACATCCTGGACGTGTCGCGCGTTATCACCGGCAAACTTCGACTTAATCTCACTCCAGTTGATCTGGTAACGATCGTGGATGCCGCGCTGGATGCTGTTCGCCCAGCGATGGAAGCGAAGGAAATAAAGATTGAAACGTTCATTGACTCCAACCTGCGTTTGATTTCCGGCGATCCGGATCGGTTGCAACAAGTAATCTGGAACGTGCTTTCAAACGCCGCAAAGTTTACACCGCCCGGCGGCAAGGTGGAGATCGCGGTGGGCCAAAATAATACGCACGTCGAAGTCAAGGTGAAGGACTCCGGTCCCGGGATCGACCCGGCTTTTCTGCCTCATGTCTTCGAGCGCTTCCGCCAGGCAGACGGTTCCACCACGCGCACGCACGGCGGGCTCGGTCTTGGCCTCGCGATTGTTCGTCACCTCGTTGAGCTGCATGGTGGAACAATAGCTGTCGAAAATCGGAACGATGGAGCAGGCGCAGTCTTCACACTTCGTCTCCCGCTCCCCAGCGGAGAGTTACGAGCCGAGTCACTGACCAGTGCGATCTTCAAGGAGACGCAGCCTGAGCCCCCTGGCCTTCAGGGACTACGAGTACTAATCGTCGACGATGAGACTGATGCTTTGGACTTGATCAGCATGGAGCTGGCCCAACACGGCGCAAGTGTGACAGCTGTTACCAGCGCTGAAGAGGCATTGCAATCTCTAGCGCAAAACAACTTCGACGTTCTGATTAGTGACATCGGTATGCCGCAGATGGACGGTTATGCTCTGATGCGTCAGATAAGGGAACAGGAAGGCGTCACGCAAAAGCCGCTGCCAGCGGTAGCGCTCACGGCCTACGCGCGCGTCCAGGATCGTATGCGCGCGATCCTTTCCGGTTACAGCACTCACGTCGCGAAACCAGTGGAAGCGAATGAGCTGGTTACGGTGGTAGCGAGCCTGGCTGGGCGGTTAGGTAAAAACTAGCCGGAGCTGAGCGTATTGAACAAGCCGTAAAGAAAGACTTATCATTTCTCATTTACCATTTTTCATTTTCCATTTGTCTTCATGGAAGACTTCTAGTGAGCACCTGATACATCTGATAGCGAAATGACAAATGAAAAATGGAGAACTTTTGTTCGTTGCCGCTTTGTTTACCTTTCAAAACCTTTCACTCACCTAAACCCTTTTTGCTAAGATAGTCCACATGACGAAGCGGTGTGACTGGGCCAAAACCGACCTCATGATCGCCTATCACGACAAAGAGTGGGGCGTCCCGGTTCACGATGACCGCGCGCTTTTTGAGTTTCTTATTCTCGAAGGCGCGCAAGCAGGGCTGAGCTGGGAAATCATTTTGCGCAAGCGCGATAACTATCGCGCCGCTTTCGATCGTTTCAATGCTGCGAAGATTGCGAAATATAACGAAGCAAAAGTTGCCGGACTGCTCGGAAACGCCGGTATTATCCGCA
>DASQPM010000386.1:0-2576 GCA_035643935.1 Pyrinomonadaceae bacterium
AAGAAATCCTCGACGGAACTTGGAAGTTCCAAGACGCGCAGCCGCAATGATATATTTCCAAGAGAAAGCAATTCATAAAGAATTCATGAGGCGCCATGGAGCTTCCACCTGAAATTGAGTTTCACCCAGACATTGGCCTGCTTATCTATCGCCCGCGCGGTTTGATCAACGAGGCGGCTATTAACAAGATCATCAGTGTTATCGAGGATCTCGAAGCCGAAACGCAGAAGCCTTTCAATCGATTTTCCGATGCAACAGGCACCCATGAGATTGAGCTCAACTTCAGATACGTTATTCAGGTTTCGCTTCATCGGCGCCTCTCTCACAAGGGTCGTGCGCCGGTGAAATCAGCGATTCTCGCTACCGATTCCACTCTTGTCCATTACGCCCGGTTACTTGCCTTACTCACTCAAGGTTCTTCGATCAAAGTACAGGTAATCCAAGGCCGCAAAGAAGCCGCGCAATGGCTCGGTGTCCCGCTCGAACTGCTGGCGGCGCAGGCACCGGCCGCCAACCACTCTGGGTGAATCAATGGAATGAACAACATGACATTTCCTCCACACGTCGAGTTTTACGAAGACATTCGTCTGATCGTCTGGAGGCCGCGCGGTTTGGTGAACAGGGAAGCTGTTAACAAAATCATAACTGTCCTAGGAGAACTCGAAACCACGTTGAAGGAGCCTTTCAATCGATTCTCCGACACGGTCGCAGCCGACGCAGTTGATCTGAACTTCGAATATATCATCGCCGTTTCACTTTATCGACGCCGCTTCTATGACAAACGCCCGCCGATCAAGTCAGCGATTCTGGCTACGGATGCTACGCTTATTCATTACGGAAAGGTGCACGCCTTATTGACTCAAGGTTCGCCGATCAATGTCTGCGTATTCCAGGATCGCAGCGAAGTCGCGCAATGGCTCAACGTCCCGATCGAACGGCTGACGCCGGCTCTGCAGAGAGCGAAAAACTGAAACGAATCAAGGATATCAAAGTGAATAGCCCTTAAAAACTAGCCTAAGACAGACTCAGCGAATGGGACCTTGGTCCCATATCCAATCGCGCGGTGATTTCCGAGATTAGAATGCGCGATGAATTCTCCTGCCGACTCCGCCGGTTCGAACGCCTCGCGCGCGATTTCGAGGAGTGTGCCCGGTCCGGATTTTCTGCGTTACTATCCCGCCCATCGACTCATGGCCTGGCAACCGCGGGGTACACTCGACGATCTCATGCTAGATCAAATTGCTGAGTGGCTGGTCTACATTGAAAAAGCATCCATTCCGTTCAAGCGCTTCGTGGATTTTAGTCAGTTGACGACTGTTGCGGTCCGCACGCGTCACGTTTTTAAAGTTGCGCGAAGAAGAGCGGAGCAATTCACCGGAGTCGAGCCCGTGCGAACTGCGTTGTTTTCCGGAGACTGGGTCGCCTTTGGTATCGCGCTTTTATACGAGTCGCTGATGGAAAACACGCTGATCGAAGCGCGCGCATTTCGCGATCTCGCCACGGCGGCGGAATGGCTCGCTATTCCAATCGACGTTTTAACGCTAAAGGATGAGCCCGCGCCTCACAATTGAAGCCGCGGCTGGCAAACGTTCTTGGAATGAACTGTATAAACGCTGCCGTTTGTCTAGGCAATTGTTCGAAGTCGAGATTGTAGCGCATTGGCGTTGCCGGTAGACCAATTGGTATCGTCCTGATTGCTATAAGACTCTAGCGGACACCGCGGTGTCTCAAACAATCTGCAAGGTCCCGATTTACCATTCGATCCCCCAGCGTTGTCCTCAGCCCATGGCGTGTAGGGCTCAAGCTTTATTACCAAAGAAAAAACCGCCATCAGCAAAGATAAGACCAAAGTCCAATTGTTGATACGTCTTGATTTTTCCAGACTGGTTTGGGAGAACAAATAAACTATGAACAAATACATCGCCGAATTCATCGGAACCTTCTTCCTCGTCCTGACAATTGGTTGCACCGGAATTGGCGCAGGTGCGGGTGTCATCGCGCCCCTCGCCATCGGCGCGGCCTTAATGGTGATGGTGTTCGCCGGCGGCCATATCTCGGGCGGCCATTACAACCCGGCCGTTACACTCGGCGTGCTGATTCGCGGTAAAGTGAAACCTGCTGATGTCGTACCTTATTGGATTGCGCAATTTGTTGCGGCGGCGATCGCTGCGCTGCTCACAATCAAGTTTCTTCGCGCCGGAATACCTGTAACCGCAATTTCGCCAAAAATGGGCCCGGCTTTGCTCGCTGAGTTCCTGTTCACGTTTGCGCTTGTTTATGTTGTCTTGAACACGGCAACGGCCGAAGGCACATCTGGAAATTCGTTTTACGGGCTGGCCATCGGCATGACCGTCATGACTGGCGCGTTTGCAGTCGGCGACATTTCAGGTGGCGCGTTCAATCCGGCTGTTGCTCTTGGAATAACGCTGCTTGGTATTTCAAGCTGGAATAATATTTGGATCTACTTAGTGGCGAATTTTGCCGGCGGGGCTGTGGCAGCCGTAATTTTTCAGTTGATTAACCCCCCGATGCAAACCACCCCGATCGCAACAGACGAGCCGCCTTACGAAACGCCG
>DASQPM010000387.1:0-3020 GCA_035643935.1 Pyrinomonadaceae bacterium
AAGGCCAAGGATGACAAAGCCAACGCCGATCGCGATCTGCTGGCGATTATCAAGCTTAGTGCCAGCATTCGGAAGAAGGCGGAGAGTCTAAGTGGGTCGCAATGAAATCGTCGGCTTAGAGTGGCTGTTCGCGCGGCCGCTGATGCATTCGCCGCTCACGGTACGATTACGAACCACGCCTCTTGCTTCAACACCTTCTGTTGAACGATATCCCGGCTCTCAATTACGGCCGAGTACTTCCCCGGCGCCAGGCCCGCAAGCTTGACGTATTTGGCAAACGTCAGATGAAGTACGGGTTCGGTGGCAGGTTCCGTCAGTTGGTAGTCGACAGGTCTCGCCGCCGGCTTGCCGTCCCTCGTTAATGTCACCGTGACTCTCACCAATGGTTTTCCAGTTTCGCGGGCGAGGGCCGCGTTATAGAGTTTGAAGAAGATGATCAAGCTATCGGTCGAGTGGAACTCGCGACTTACTGAAGGCCGAATTTGCACGTTACCTTCGCTTAGCACGTCGTTGTTTGTCCCGATCTGCTTTAGGGGCTCAGCATGGCGGCTTAATACTGGTTCGGTTACCGAGAATTCTGAGTCAGCTACGGGCAGAACGAGTTTCTCACGTTTGGCGACCACGTTCCCTGACAGTCGATCTCGCACAATCAAATCAATCGTGTAGGTGCCGGCGTCCAGCGACATATCCTGCCGATAAAAGATCTTGTCCTTAATAATAGCCTCGTATTGCGCGGCCGTCAGGGCGACGTCAAAGTTTCCGCCCAGTCGGGAAAGAATCTTGTCTTCGCCTTCAGCTCGGACCACGCCCAGAACTTCCAGGTGCAAACGCTGCGTCTCGCCCTTACGCTCGAACTGCACCGCGGCCGGAGGTATCTCGAACGAGAGCGGCACGATGTAATAGCCGTCTCGAACTCGGAAGGAGTTCATCTGCACCGACAGCGGCAGCGTTGGATGGGCCGCCATGTTTGAAAAGTTCGCCAGCAATTTCCTGTCATCGGGCGAAAAAGGAATAATCTGACTCGGTGGAATCGCGTAATAACCAGGACGAGTAACTACACTGAGATCCGATCTTTGAACTTCGATTTTCACTTTGCGAAAACTGCTGTCGAAGTTTTGATCGGTACTGCGATACGCTAGGGTATAACGGGAACGAATTTCTGCATCTATTCGGTCGAGGCCAGAGGCGATGTCATTGGTATTTTTGACGAAGCGTCCGCCAGTATCGTTTGAAAGTTTATACAGAAGATCCTGTTGCCGGTCCAATCCTTCGAACCGGGTGATGTCAAAGACGCTTTCGCCCGCCGCCGATCTGCGCCGGGCCTCCATAGGATTTTCGCCTGAAATTCCGCTCAGCGGTGAAGCAACCACCGGCGAACCCGTAGTCGGCGTACCGCCGGTCAGGCCGGTTGAATCAACAATATAGATGGCTACATTGGCGCGATTGGCGATATCGATCGTACTTTGCACCTGCCAATCGAGCCAATCAGGTGCGATAAATCCTTCGGAGAACATGACCAGCGTCTTCTTTACCGGTATCGGGCGCAATCCCTCGCAAATAGCCGCGAGCGCCGCCAGCACCGGCCGGGACTGCTGCGCGCCGAGCGCCGAGCGCATTATCAGGTATCGCTCCAGTATGCGCCGGTCAATCAAGATCTGAGCTTCCGCCGAGCCGGCAAGCGCGGCTCCGCCGCTAATGTCGAATGTGGGTGTATCATCGGCGCTGTCGGGGCCGATCTGTTTAGGAGCTCTGGCAAGCCTTTCGCGAATTGAGTTTATATTTTCCGCGAGGTTACGTCCCTCTGACGTTTTTGAAACAATCGAACTTGTGTAAGCTTTGTCGACAGCAGCGAGTAGTTTTGCTTTGTCCTGGGTGAATGGTTGCCATAACTGCAAATCTCCGGAGATGGAAAACACAGCCACCGAGTCGCTGTCGGTTATGCGCTCGCGAATGTATTTCACGATGCCGTCGCGCACGTGCTTTAGATTTGATAACTCGGTGCTTTGGCCGTCCATCACCAGGGAAATGATGTTCCGGGGAAGGCCGTAAGTGTTGCGGGGTTTTGATTCAGGGGCAACACCACGCTGACTTTCGCGCCCCGCAGACTCACCCAAACGATCAGTTGCGTTGGTTGGCTGTCCGGCTTTCTTGCCGCCGGTAAGGGTAGAGTCGAAGAATTGAATCCTCTGGGGCACGCCGTTTTCAGAGATCGTGAAGTCTTCCGGTTTGAGATCGGTGACAGCCTTTCCCTTCTTGTCTTTGACGATTACGTCAAGACTTACAAGGTTGGAATCAACTTTGATTACATTGTCGTCTCCGCTTTTCTTTGGCTCTTTCTTCTGTTGCGCTTGCGTCGGCACGGACGAAAGAAACAGCATGGATATTACCAGGAAGGTTCCGAGCCACCTGATCACGTGGCGTCTTCGAGAAAAGCTAGGGTCAGACATGTTTTCACCTCAAACTTTGTTGCTGGGCAGCGATGGCATTATTCAGGTGCTCTTACCGTCGCCATTTATGCTCCCATCATAACAGGAGACCCCACCAGTCGTCTGTGCACCAACACACAAAGCGCAGCGCTAACCTACTTAATCGTGAACTCTTCCTCCGCGTCTCACGGTGCGACTACGAACCAAGCCTCTTGCTTCAACAGTTTCTGCCGCGCGATATCTCTGCTTTCAATTACGGCCGAGTATCTCCCAGCCGGCAGACCAGTAAGCTTGACGTATTTGGCGAACATCAAACTAAGCGCAGGTTCGGTAGTTGCTTCGGTAAGCTGATAATCGAAAGGCTCAGCAAGCCGGGCAAACCCGCGAACAACTCATAATCGTCATGGGTCAGACAGAGGGCTTCGAGGTGGCGGTCGTATTCGGAGATGGCCGACATGGTAGTGCGCAACTGGGCCACCAGGGCTTTGACTTGCAATAAGGAAGAAGTGACGACGGCGGTATCAGTGGTCAAAGGCACGGCCGCTTTAATCTCGCGCAGGCGGCGCTGATTGGTTGAGTTGCTGGTGGAGTGAT
>DASQPM010000388.1:0-3608 GCA_035643935.1 Pyrinomonadaceae bacterium
AAATTGAACTCCACGGTTATCGATTTGAAACGTAACTCGAAACAGATTTGCGCTGGCTCAATCGAAGCTTGCCTTTCGTGCCGTTGTTTGTTTGCATGCTAATATGCCTCCTGCGGAACATTCGTTGACGTCACTGAGCGCGACCGACGAGACGGTTCATTCTCCGGGGATCTTTGCTACCACACACTGGAGCGTGGTGCTCGAGGCACAGGGTGAATCGCCGGCGGCACAGAAGGCTCTCGAAAAACTTTGCCGCACGTATTGGCGGCCGATCTATGGCTACGTGCGGCGGCATGGCGCCGGCGCTGAGGACGCTGAAGATCTTACCCAGGGCTTTTTCGCGTTGTTACTCGAGCGCAAAGATCTGAACAGTGTGCGCAAGGAAAAAGGACGACTTCGTTCGTACCTGCTTGCCTCAGTGAAACATTTTCTTGCTGACGAGTCGCGTCATGCCATGGCGCTCAAACGCGGCAAAGGACAACGCTTGATTCCATTCGACGACATTCAGGAGGGAGAGCGCATCGAGGCCGATCGCTGCGATCGACTCACGGCCGATCAAATCTACGAACGGCGTTGGGCGTTCACAGTGTTGGAGCAAGTGATGGCGCGACTGCGCGAAGAGTATCGCAGCGCTGGGAATGTCCGCTTCTTTGATCAGATGAAGAAAATGCTCATGGACGAACCAGACCGTCCGTCGCAAGCCCAGGTCGCGACCGAATTCGGGATGACCGAGAACGCAGTCAAACAAGCGTTCTACCGATTTCGTCAGCGTTACCAAACGTTATTGCGCGAGGAAATCGCCCATACCGTCGCTATGCCCGGCGACGTCGAAGACGAATTGCGCTATCTGATCTCTGTAGTTCGGACGTAGCGTTTGAAAGAATTTAACGCGGTAAGAGAGGGAGCGGTCGCGCCTGCCGGACATAAGAACGGTACTCACGCGTTACAAAGGCGTCTCGCAAATGGATCAAAAGAAGCCGGCTATTTTTGCAGTGATGGCATTGCTGGTTGCCTTGGCGGTAGCGATTGGTTGGACGCTTTGCAAAGGTAAATCACTTCCCGGGAAGCTTGGCACAACAAAGGGAGTCGCAGTACTTCCGTTCGAAAACCTCAGCCCCGATCCAGATAACGCCTATTTCGCAGACGGTATACACGAGGAGATCCTGGCCCGGTTGGCAACACTTCATGATTTGAAAGTCATTTCGCGCAATTCCACGCAGCAATATCAGAACAAATCACGGAATCTTCACGACATTGCGAGGCAGCTTGGCGTATCGAACATTCTCGAAGGCAGCGTGCGAAGAGAGGCCGCTCAGGTGCGGGTCAACGTGCAGCTGATTAGCACGCAGACCAATTCCTACATCTGGGTAGACACGTACAACCGCAAGCTGACTGACATCACCGCTGTTGAGAGTGAGATCGCAAGAGGAATCGCCGAGTCGTTGCAAGTAAAGCTGACCGCGCGCGAAGCGCAGGCCTTAACAGTCAAACCGACAAACAATCCGGAAGCCTACGATGCGTATCTGCGCGGCCTGGTGTTTGACGCACGCACCGCTTACTCGAACGACGCGCAAAGGAACGCCATCACTTCTTATGAACGGGCGGTGCAACTTGATCCAGGCTTTGCGCTGGCCTGGGCGCGACTTTCCCGTGCGGACGCGGCACTTTACTTCATTCGAGCGGACCAAACCCCGGCTCGACGCGACGTTGCGAGACGAGCTTTAGAAAATGCGCAAGAATTGAGTCCCAACCTGCCCGAGACGCAGCTCGCCCTTGGGTATTATCAATACTGGATACTGCGTGATTACGGCCTCGCCAAAGACACTTTCGCGCGTCTTAGCCAGATATTGCCAGGTAGCAGCGACATACTCTATGCCCTTGGTTTAGTTATCCGGCGGCAGGGGAAGTGGGATGAAAGCACTGCCCACTTTGAGCGATGTCTCGCTCTCGATCCACGCAACGCAGAGGTCCTTAGCAATGCTGCATGGACTTACGCCATGCTACGAAATTTCCCAGCCGCGCTAAAGCTCTACGACCGCGCACTGGAAATTACCCCAGACGATCTCGATATCGTCGCGGCAAAAGCCGGGACTTATCAGGCAGAGGGCGATCTGCAAGAAGCTGCGACGCTGTTAACAGAAATAAACGTGCAGAGTCCAATTCAACCTTTCATTACGAAGATGACTCAACTAAGGCTGGAACGTAATCACGCTGAGGCCGTTCGATTGCTGCAAGCCCGGCAAGCGCATTTTCAGTTTGCTTCTCAAATCGACCAAGGCACGAATCAAGTGATACTGGCTTTTGCCCAACGCCTTGCCGGTGACACCGCAGCAGCAAAAGCAACCGCTGAACAGGCGCGCGACACCCTGAAGCCGCTTTGCCGCGATCAACCGGATAACTCCTTCTTTGCGCAACAACTGGCGCTTGCTAACGCCGCACTAGGGGAAAAGGAGATGGCGTTAGGTGAAGCGGAACGCGCCACCACGCTTTTACCGAGTGCCACAGATTCACTATCCGGTCCTACCCGCGAAGAGGCATTGGCGCTGATACAGATGATGTTCGGCGACAGCACCCACTCGATCTCAACTCTGAACCGGCTGTTACAAACGCCATACATCAGTTGGCTTTACGGCCCAATGCCAGCTACGCCAGCCGTTCTTAGACTTGATCCGATGTGGGATCCTTTGCGCACGGATCCCGCTTTTCAAAAACTCTGTGAGGAAAAGCAAAAATAATCTCCCTCGGACTACGCGGATGCCTCGAATAGCCAGCGCAACCCTATTCTAAGTTAACGCAAAATCAGGTTGCGCCGAGTTGTGCACGCGACCGTAGCGCGTGTGCATCCGAGGTCCGTGGTTTCTTAGCTCCAGCGGTTCCCTGGCCCGCCTAATCTTGGCGAAGGCGCCATACTTCAAACTGGGCAGCCATTTTCCGCGTAACCTTCCGCCAAATCTTACGCAGTACGGGGGTGAACACAGAAAAGAAAGGATCGAAACCTATGGACCATCAAGATAGCGGAACGATAATCGTAACTTTTTTGCTCCTCCTTCCCTGGCTTGGGCGCGCAGCAGTATCGGGTATCGCGCTATGGCGAGGACATCGGAACGCAAGGCAGCAAAGCAAAACACAACTTCTGAAGCCAATTTGCGTGGCCGACGGGTTCCTGCGGACTCCGTAAGCGAACTCCGCCATACTTCTGGATCTGAATCAGGCGGGGCGCCGTGCAGTAGCTGGGGGCCTCGCCTTTTGGCACCCACCGGCAGAAGAATACAGCCACGGGCACGATCTCTTTCAATCAATAGGTCGCCCATAACAACACAGCCTGGCCGAGGTATTCGTCCCTGTTCAACAACAATGACTCAGCGAATGTCGTCTGACTCATTCGCAATATCCGTGCGATCCACGGTTGCTCGCCAAGTTCCTGCGTAACCTCGCGCCGGCTTTTACGCATTACCTCAGTGAACGGCCAGAAATGAGTTCTCAATAACGAGAAGTCACGGAAGGCCAAAACAATGAAAGAAAATTAACAACATGAAACATCAGAATAACAAAGTAACAGCAGTATTGTTTGTAGTTGCCTTGGCGCTTGCGTCAATCGTCCACGCGAC
>DASQPM010000389.1:0-7835 GCA_035643935.1 Pyrinomonadaceae bacterium
CCGCACTCACAATAGCGACTGCTTATTCATTGCCCGGCTCGGCTGGCTGCGGATGGTGAACGGCGGCGGATTAATACGAATTGATCGCGGGCTAATTTTCGAACTCGAGTAAATGCCCCAGCTTCTGCTTCTTCGTTCTTAAATAATTTTCGGCGTTTTCGGTAGGCTCAACTTGAATTGAAACGCGCTCGACAATACGCAAGCCCGCTTCCTCGAGCGCGCGCAGCTTGAGCGGGTTGTTTGAAATCACTTTGACCTGGCAGAGGCCCAGGTCAAAAAGAATCTCTGCGCATTGCTTGTATTCGCGTAAATCGACAGCCAGCCCCAGTTGCTCATTTGCTTCCACCGTATCGGCGCCTTCATCCTGAAGAGCGTAAGCACGGATCTTGTTTAAGATGCCAATGCCGCGACCTTCCTGCTGTTGATAGACAATCGCGCCTCGCCCTTCGCGTTCAATCATCTGCATTGTTTGATGTAACTGTGAGCCACAATCGCACTTGTTCGATCCAAAGACGTCACCAGTCAGACATTGCGAATGGATGCGCACCAGCGTCGGTACTTCCCGGCGCATTTCTCCTTTGAACAAGGCGACAAACTCTTCACTACTTGTCAGCGAACGGTAACCAGCAATCTTGAAATCGCCCCATTCAGTCGGCAATTGGGCCACTGCCACACGCTCTACCGAAAGCGGCCGTTCAGCCTCGTCGCATGCGGTAGTTAACTGTTCCTTCACTCAAAACTCCTTTTCAGATCTTGATCAGCGCTGGAGAGAATCCATTCCTAGACTTTATTGGTTCATTGATTATAGGAGTAACCTGCAGGGGCCACAAGAAGGCCTTCATGCCAGCGCTAAGCTAAGCGAAGAATGTTGGTAATGGTATTTGATTGCCCCATTATCACCTGCGGGATAAAATGCAGCGGCCGTTTGCGTTATCCCAGTTAAGAGTGACCTCGTGTTGCTTTATTAGCGCCTACACTTAATGCCCAGTAACGATATTAATGAAGATCACGCCGGCCAAACCGAGACCCGTCGGCCGGCAGCGAGTGCAAAAGCTGTTCAAAACGAGCGTCGCCCCGCTCTCGTTTCTCTGCGTGGCGAGTTAATGGCGGTTCCTATTCCGCTGGATCGCAGCCAGGTGAGTATTGGACGCGCGTTGGAGGCTGACGTACGCATTAACGATCTCCGCGCGTCTCGGCTGCACGCGCGTATTAATAGCGATACAGATGCGCAGACCGGTGAAACCGTATACTCGATAACAGATCTGGGCTCAACAAATGGAACGCTGCTTAATGGCGAGTTGATTACCGAAGCCGCGCTTAACGACGGCGATAAAATCGTCATCGGCGATCATCTTTTCAGGTTTGACATGCTGGATGAAATCGATCGTGAGTTTCAGCAGCAGATCCATCGCCTGCTTGCGCACGACGAGCTGACCGGCCTGCTCACCAGCAAATCCTTCTTTTCCGAACTGCGCCGTGAATCGGCTCGCGCGCAATCCGAGTCACGCCCGTTCTGTGTCTTGATGATGGATCTGGATCACTTTAAAGAAGTTAATGACACTTATGGTCATCTGGTTGGCAGTAAGACGCTCGCAGAAACCGGCCACGTCATCAAGCAGGCATTGCGCGCCGGCGATGTCGCAGCCCGCTTTGGCGGCGAAGAGTTTGCAGCTTTCCTGCTTGACGCAAACTATGCGCAGGGCCTGGTGGCGGCCGAACGCGTGCGTAGTGCGGTAGCCAATTACGCGTTTCCCGCCACGCGACACGACTCCCCTGCGACCACCGCAACCCACAGCATCACGATTAGCATCGGCGTCGCGGCATTTCCCGATGACGCCACGGATCCCATTCAACTGGTGGAGCTTGCTGATTCGGCTCTTTATCGCGCAAAACGCGATGGTCGAAATCGCATTTGTGCTTATCGTCCTTCTCTGGCGATGACTGAGGGCCCATTACCCGCTCGACGCCAATCCTGACACATTTAGCGGTGATGGTTTATGAAACACCGGACGCCCGCTGGCGTGTAATTGTGGGGTCGCGGCTTTTTCTTGTTCAGTTGCACGGTCTCAAGTGAGGCGTGTATCCTTCAGCAGCAAAGTCCGCATCACACTCCTCAGAAGGACTGGAAAGGCTTTTCGTGCCTACGAAACTAAACCTTGCAAGCAGGCCGTTCAATAATCGCGCGCTGCCCTGGATGATAACGGCAGCGGTGATTTTTGTGTCATTGGTTAGCCTTGTTTTCATTGTGCGTTCGACCCGGGTGGCAACTGCCCAAGCGAACGCAGTCCAGAACGATATTAACAATCTCGGCCGTCAGGAACAGGCCCTGCGGCAGCAGGCGGAGACGATAAAGAACTCCTTAACTTCTCAGCAACTGCAAACACTCGATGCTGCCCATTCGCTGGTCGATCGAAAGCATTTTTCATGGTCGCGTCTGTTTGCAGATTTAGAATCGGCGTTGCCAGGAGCAGTTCGCGTCAAGAGTATTGCCGTGCGCCGCGTGGTTACTCGGGGAGACGAAACATTAGCAGAGTTGGATATGACGGTGGTGGCAAAAACACCGGCGATTGTGACCGAGATGATTGCCGAGATGGACCGCGCCGGAGTGTTTCATTCGGAGTTGCGCGCGCAGAATCTGCAACGCGGTCGCGGCGAAAGCGGCGCCGAATATGAGTTGTCAGTGACATATAGGCCTCGCGCCGGAGCGGCTACTGAACTCAGCGCGCTTGCTTCCAATGCAGGCGCGGTGAACGGAGGCGCCAAATGAGTCAACAAGCGCCGCCGGTTCAGAAGCGCGAGTTTCGTCCGCGCTTTAACAGCTTGCGTATCTCGCGTCAGTCTCCCGTCTTTGGCGTGGCCGAGATTATTGGGCTGGCTGGCGGTTTGCTGATTTTGGTGCTGGTGGTTGTTGCGTATCTCTATTTTCTCGTCCCCGCTCGCTCTCGTCGCGCAACACTTGAACTGGAGCGCGCACGTTTGCAAAGTCAGTTAAGAAATTCGCAGGAGGTGCTGATACGAGGGCAAAGTACGGATGCAACTGTTCACACCATCACGCAAAGCCTCGACGCATTTGAGACTACCGGACTGGTTGAGGCGAATCGCGGACGCATGGGTTTGTACGATAGCCTCAATACTCTTATTCGCAAGAACGATCTGCGGAATACCTCAGGACCGGCATATACGCCGCTTGAGCCGATAGGATCAAAGGCGACGCCTGGTTCAAGGGCAGCAAACACGAAGTGGCAGAGTATTTATCCCGGCATCGCAATCAGCGTTACCGTCGAGGGACCTTATCAGAATCTGCGGCATTTTGTGCGTGATATAGAGACAAGTAAACAGTTCGTTATCATCAATACGGTTGAGCTTGAACGTGCTACTGAATCAAATAGCGCAACCACGTCGGATACCGGAGCCGCCGGATCTCATTCCGCTTTGGTAAGTTTGCGCTTAGAGATGACTACGTACTTTCAACGAGGTGGCACTGAAAATATTTCCGGCAACTGAATGGTTCGTTGGTGACAAGATGCAAATTGGTGACATTCAAAATCCAGCTGAACGCAAGAAATTGATTTGGGCCGGTGTACTCGGATTAGTTGCGGTGGTGTTGCTTTGGTGGACCTTCTTCGGGTTTGGCAGTAGCACTAACAAAGTGACGCAACGACCTCCGGTCAACATTTCTTCGCCTGGCGACAATAGAGCGGTTTCTGCAAAACCTCAGCCCTCGCCTTTAACAGAGGTGAAGGAGGACCTTCTCGAACGTCTCAGGCCGGTTAACTTTGAAACCTCGACGCCGGGTGGGGCGGAAGCAAAGCGCAATATATTTGCCTATTACGAACCACCGCCCAAACCACTAGTGGTTTCATCGGTCCCAACACCTACGCCAACACCGCCGCCTCCGGTATTACTCGCAAGTCTGTCTCCGGCAAATGTCTACGCCCGCACTGGTGAATTTACGCTGGCCCTTGCGGGCGATAAGTTTACTTCTCAGTTACATGTCGTGATCGACAACGCAGAACTGCCGACGCGCTATCTCAGTCCGCAGCAATTATCGGCGTCAGTGCCCGCTAGCTTAATCGCCAATGCCGGCAGCCGTCAGGTGCTGGCGCGCTCCGCCGACGGTAAGCTGTATTCAAACGTCATGACGCTGGCGGTAAATGCACCGCCGACACCAAATTACACCTACGTCGGAATTATCGGCACACGGCGGTATATCGACACAGCCATCCTTCAGGACCAAGGATCGAAGGAGATGTTGAATGTCCAGCGGGGCGATCTTCTCGGCGGAAGATTTCGAGTCACCAGCATCTCGGAAAAAGAATTGGTGCTGGTCGATGCCAATCTGAAGATCAAACATACTTTGCCGTTCTCCGTTTCGGGCGAAAAAGGGAATCCATTGCAGCGGCCTACGCCTCGAGTTGAAAGTGACGATGATCAACCATAGCGTTGGACCATACCACAATATATGGACAGAGCGATTGAGTGCTCCTGGTGTGAGATCCCACGTGTGTCAAGGCCGCCGCCGTCACGACGAGGCTGGTTACACCCTGGTTGCCCTACTTGCGTTGATGACGATCCTGGCACTCCTCGCAGCCGCCGCAGCCCCCAGTCTGCAACAACAAGCACGTCGTGAAAGAGAAAAGGAAGCAATCTTCCGCGGTGAAGAAGTGGCAGAAGCAATTCGCCTTTATTACTCTTTCCAGGTGACGAAAGGTAGGTCGGCAGATGCCGGGTTGCCGTCTTCGATCGATGATTTGCTTGAAGGAGTTTCAGTTGGCACCAGGAAGGTTCAGCTTCTGCGCGGCTCGGCCGCGCGCGACCCTTTGTCAGAGTCTGGCGAGTGGCATCTGGTGAGGCCTCGTTCGAACGAGTTAGCAGACTTCCAACGCTCTGTAATGCTGTTTGCGCAAAACATGAGGCCTCCCACCAACGACCCACAACTTAAATCAGTAGAACTAGTTATGGCTCCGCCTGTGTTGCCAATAGGGGGCGACACGCCCTCTGGTGCTCCCTCCAGTAGCGCAGATGATATTCAGGGACCATTCATCGGCGTGAGTAGTAAAAACAAAACTAACTCAGTGCTTTACTACTATGGTATCGATCATCCCGATGGATGGATCTTCACTCCTCTATTCCGATAACAGCAGCGACTGCAACCCTGAGATTACATTTTCAAACCAGCTCCAACACTCTTGCGTCAACATCGAAGTTGCGCGATCTCAAACACGAGTTCTGAGGTAAGTTCGTTTTAGTTCTGCCTCGACTCGACGACAACCAATCTGATCTCACAGCGTCGTTCACCTTCGCAACCGCGCGCAGGCGGAAAATTATTTTTCACCAAAAGCTGTAATAAGTTGTTGACATCGTGGGCATTTGCGTTTATATAGCAAGATGTTGTGCGCCGTTTACTCTAGCCCACAAGACAGAAGTAAGCACAGTATCTTGTGGTTAAGACTGAAACCCAAAAACTTTTGAAACGAAGGAGCAAACAGAATGGCAACTAAAAAAGGTGGAAAGAAGTCAGCGAAAAAAGGTGGCAAGAAGGGCGGCAAGAAGGGCGGCAAGAAGGCAGCCAAGAAGAGATAGTTCGGACCTCGAAGGTAGAACTGCAACCCTTAACTGGCGCACACAAACTTCAACAGGCCAGCAGGGCCTTTCAAAAGGAACGACGAGCACTTCAAGCGAATCTCGTCGTTCCTTTTGTATTTCATCTCATGAGATCCTCGCACGAAACATCCTCCGCTAACTATTACATCTGCCGCCTATGATTCGCGTCGCACTTGTTGAGCCCGAGATTCCACCGAACACAGGGAACATCGCGCGGCTCTGTGCTGCGACCAACGTTCCGCTTCATATCGTCGGGGCAACTGGCTTTCGCCTGGATGATCGGGCTGTACGCCGGGCAGGTCTCGACTACTGGCCGCACGTGAGCCTCAGCCGGCACCGAACTCTTTCCGACCTGCATCAGTCCCTTCCCACAGCTCGCTTTCTTTATCTCACTACCAAAGCAACCAGGAGTTACGCGGATTGGTGTTTCCTGCCGGATGACTGCCTGGTTTTTGGACGCGAGACGCGTGGCTTGCCAGAATCGCTACTCGCCTCAAACTGGGATCGCTGCCTTACCATTCCGATGCCAAACCCGAACGTGCGTAGTTTGAACCTGGCAACTGCAGTCGGGATCGTTCTCTACGAGGCTTTACGTCAGACGGGTGGACTGTTGTCACGTTAGATCCTTAGAACTCGGGCGCCGCGCCCTCTTCGATCTTATTGGCTATTGATTTGGTTTCCCGCAACGGGAGTTATTGGTCGCCAGGTGGTAACATTCATGGTTTCGCCCTAAGGGCAAATTTGGCACTGGTGTATTTAGTTGCGGGTAGCTTGATGAGTAACGAAAGAAAAGACATTCGAAATATCGCGATCATCGCCCACGTCGATCACGGCAAGACCACGCTGGTTGATGCCATGTTGCGGCAGTCGGGAACGTTTCGTGAGAACGAGCAGGTGCGCGACCGGGTAATGGATTCGATGGATCTCGAGCGCGAGCGTGGCATCACGATCATGGCAAAAAACACTGCCGTACACTATCGCGATGTAAAGATTAATATCGTGGACACGCCAGGCCACGCAGATTTCGGCGGCGAGGTTGAGCGCGTCTTAAAAATGGTGGACGGGGTGATGTTACTGGTTGATGCTGCCGAGGGCTGTTTACCGCAAACTCGCTTTGTGCTGCGCAAGGCTCTCGAGGCGCGCCTTCCGGCCATCGCGGTCGTGAACAAGATCGATCGGCAGGATGCGCGTCCCGAAGAGGTTGTCAATGAAGTCTATGAGTTATTCCTGGATCTGGATGCCACTGACGCGCAAATCGAGTTTCCAATCCTGTATTCGATCTCGCGCGAGGGTGTGGCAAAGAAGAACCTTGCCGATGAAAGCCAGGACCTGCAACCACTCTTTGAGCAAATCGTAAAGACGATTCCCGCCCCGCGCCAAATAAGAAACGACTCTTTGCAGTTGCTGGTTGCAAACCTTGACTACAGTGAGTACGTGGGACGTCTCGCGATTGGACGAATTTTTTCGGGTGTGATTGCGATCGGCGATCAGGTGGCTGTTGCCAAGCGTGACGGTTCGTTGCGGAAGGTACGCGTTACTCAGTTATATGCTTTCGAAGGACTGAAGCGCGAGTCTATTGAACGAGCCGAGTTCGGCGAGATAGTGGCCCTCGCCGGGATCGAAGATATTGAAATAGGCGACACGATCACCGCCGCCGACAATCCCCAGGCGCTCCCCGCCATCGCGGTCGACGAGCCGACCATCTCAATGATTTTTAGTGTGAACAACTCTCCTTTTGCCGGCAAGGACGGTCGCTTCGTGACTTCTCGCCAAGTGAAAGAACGACTCGATCGCGAGACTCTGGGAAACGTAGCTATTCGTGTTGAAGAAACAGCCGCGCCCGAGCAGTTTAAGGTGTCAGGCCGCGGCGAACTGCAGTTGTCAATCCTCATCGAAATGATGCGTCGGGAAGGTTATGAACTTCAGGTTTCAAAGCCTGAGGCGATTACACGCCAAAGCAACGGTGTCACGCTTGAGCCCATCGAGTTGGTTGTAATCGACTGTCCCGAAGAATTCATTGGAGTCGTTACCGAAGCCGTCGGCCGGCGCAAGGGCCAAATGACGAAGATGGTGAATCACGGTACCGGGCGCGTGCGACTCGAATTTGAAATACCTTCGCGCGGATTGATCGGCTTTCGTAATGAATTCCTGACTGAAACCAAGGGCACGGGTCTACTCAATACTCTGTTCTTAAGGTGGGGTGACTGGCAGGGAGCTCTACGCGGCCGGGC